>JAYSMZ010000019.1:0-31169 GCA_043724245.1 bacterium | reverse complement strand
ATGTCACACGTCAAAGCGGGCGGAACGTCCAAAAATATTCATAATAATGCCGGTCAAAGACTTGGTGTTAAACGCTTTGGTGGCCAAAAAGTCCGAACTGGCGAAGTTTTAGTCCGACAAACCGGATCAACTAAAATTTCCGGACCAGGCACATTTATCAGCAAGAATTACACTATTCATGCAGCGGTTGATGGAATTGTTAGCTTTAATAAAATCCGCAAAGGTAAGTTTACTGGCAAAACTGTTCCTCGCACCCAAGTTACCGTTAAATAATTATGCGTTTCCCTGTTTTGCTTCTTCGGGTTTTACGATGCCTAAATGGAATTTGACGCGCTCGACGACATCGCCAATCACCACTTGTGATTTGACCAAATAATCGTCAACTCCTAGTGATTCGGCACGTTCTTTGTCTTTGGGCTGTGACAGTGCGGTCAACATAATAATTCTAATATTTGAAGTTTCGGGAGTGTTTCGCAGAATATCCAGGACATCGAAACCGCTGATCTTCGGCATCATCGCATCCAGTAAAATCAAGTCTGGTTTATATTCCAATGCGGTTGAAAGTGCCAATTCGCCGTTACTTACCTCTTTGATATCAAAGCCTTCCATTAGCAGGCGTGATTTATAAACTCCGGATAGTGCTGCGTCGTCTTCGACTAAAAGAATTTTTTTCTTTGTTTCCATATTAAACCCATATTACTACAACCTTATATAAAAACACAAGCGTAAAGACTGGTCCTAGTACCCCAATAACTTCTTGGCTGCATCAAGTTGCGGATCGGAACCATTATCGATGTTGGCTTGGGTCAAACTAACTGAAATGTCTGGCTTAATACCCTCTTTGGAAATATTAACACTGTTTGGAGTAAACCACTTGGCTGTCGTGACTTTTAATTGCGCACCTCCAATCAGAGAGATTAATTCCTGAACACTACCCTTGCCAAAAGTTCTGTCTCCAACCAGTTTTGCTTGGTGATAATCTCGTAAAGCCCCAGCGACAATCTCACTGGCGCTAGCTGTATTACCGTTAACTAGTACCGCCGTTGGGATGTCTTTTAATATCGCGTTGTCACCTGTTCGTAGAGTATCTTTGATGACAGTGCCATTTCGTTCTGTTACAACAACCTTATTATCTAGCCAAAGCCCAGCAACATCAGTAGCAGCATTCACATACCCGCCTCCATTATTACGTAAATCCAAAATAATGGCTTTTACCCCGTGGCTTTTAAAGTCTTGTGCAGCCAGTTTGGTTAAGTTGCCGGTTTCCGCGTCAAACCGAATAATAGTAATCGTGCCAATACCGTTTACGATACTACTTTCAACGCTTGGGTTGTTAATTATTTTTCTGGTAATTGTATAGTTCTTGATTGTATCGCCTCGTTTGATAGTAAGTTTTACTGTTGTGTCGGGTTTTCCCCTTACAAGACTTACGACTTTATCGACTGTCATACCTGCTGTTGATTGGTCGTTCACATTCAAGACTACGTCATTCGCCTGAAGGCCAGCATCGATAGCAGCATTATTAGGTAAAACCCGAATTATTGTTGCTAGATTATTTTTAATTCCAATTTCGGCGCCGATCCCGCCCCCAATATCCCCAGACAGGTTGTTGTTGTAGTCGGTCGATTCTTGGGGACTCATGTATACCGTATAAGTATCGCCTGCGGCTTCTACGAGGCCCTTGTTTGCTCCTTGGATAAGGGTTGTGGTATCAAGCTTGCCATCAAAATTTGCGGCCAACTGGTTGTACGTTTGCTGAACCGACGATAAATCAATATTTCCGGAATGTGCATTATATCCAAACACCGGTCCAATTGATGCCTCGATTTGATAATGATAAACACCGGCAATATATCCGACTGCAGCGAACAGAGCAATCAAAACGAACCAGGTACCTGGCCAAACCTTAAGCTTCAACGATTGTTTTACTATACGATGTTTTAAAGAATGTTTAACTGTTTTATTATGTTTTCGTGCCATCAAATCCCCTATCTGAACCAATTTTCTATTACATATAAGTATAGCGCACTCCAACCAAGCACGCTATATAAGTTATGGTTTTCTATTGAATATGAACGTAGTAATCAAAAGCACGGGATAATAGCCACATCTCGCTATACAAAAAAATTAATTTATTTTCACATATTGATTAAAGGCTGAAGTTGGCCAATTTACCACGCTATACATACCCCAACCTGCACCATAATTATAATTGTATTGTTCAACCACAACCCTACTGCCGTCAGCACTTACGCTGTCAATCCATGCAACATGTCCGGGGTTACCGGGGTTACCCCACATTACAGCAATATACCCACCCGTGTTAGGGCTAGGCCTGCTGTTATAATTTTGATAGCCTGCATTAATTGCAGAGCTAGCAAAACTACCACCATTCCCCCAGCCCTGATAGTATACGCCTGTTTCTTTTGCTACCTTCCAGGCAGCGAAGCTTGTACATTGACGACATCCATATCCATGTCCATCTTGTCCATCCCTTGAGCCCCCCCACGACAAGGCATTTACATCAACAAAACAGTTTGATGTATTCCAAGGGTAATCAATTAATAATCCAGAATCTATCAGCGTGCCACCACCTCCGTTATTAACACGCGCATTCAAAGCTGCCTGAGTAGCCCTTACTTGCGCGATTGCAGACTGGTTTTTACCAATAAGCTGTTGGTAGGCAGCTTCCTGCCCCTGAGTTTCTTTTAATAAGTTCGCTTGCTCACCTTCTTTTGCAACCAACTGATCTCTTTGTGATTTTTGGTTTTCTAGTACCTTAGAAACATCTTCTTTCTGTTTATTTAGTCGAGTTTTTAAATCTTTAATCTTGTTAATAGTAGATGTTAGCTGGTCACGAATAGAAGACTGGTACTCTTGCTTGTCTAAATAATCACTAATGGTCTTGCTACTTGCCAACATTTCAATCGGTGATATTTTATCATCAACATACATATTCGCAATAGTAACTCCAAGTGCGTCTTGGTTATCCTTGATTTGTTTTTCTGTGTCTGCAATTTGTTTCACTAATTGATCGTGTTTTGCTTGGCTCAGGTCAATCTGTGTTTGAATTGCTGATCTCTGGCTAGTCAGTTGAGATAGAGCGGTTTGTAGAGTATCCGCCTGACTATTTAAACGATTGCCCTCTGCTTGATATTGATTTATTTCTTGCTGTAAAGCGTTTATCTTATCATCATACTGATCTGCGAATACTTTTTGAGTAATTTGCATTGGAATTGCGACCATAATCAACAAACTTGCTAGAACAAGTACAACCCTGGTGGCTAAAGTTACCGAAGCTGGTGTGGTGGAACGCAGTTTCATAGATTATTCAATAATACCATAAGCTTTACGAATAAGTCAACCTGTAAAAAATTATAATTTCAGATAACGACGAGTAGCTAGTAACGACGAAATAACGCCGATTATTGAACCTATCATTATCATACCTAATATTACCAGAGGTGAATAGACTGTTACCAACTTGATTGTCTCATCTACGGAGATCTGATAACTAGATAAAGTATTAGACGCGGTCAAAAGAACCCAAATTCCAATACCTGTAGATATAAAGGCTGCTATAATTCCATATATTATCGCTTCGACTAAGAATGGCCCCCTTATAAAGGATTGATCTGCACCGATAAGCTTCATCATCTGAATTTCCTCGCGCCGGTTGAATATAGCCATTCTAATCGTATTAAAAATTATGAGTGAGGATATTAAAACAAACAAAATACCAGCACCCAGTCCGACAACCTGGGCGAACTTGACCATGCGCCCGATTGATTCGATAGTTTTCAGCCTGTCTCCCTTGAATGATGGTGGGTGTGTAGAATCTTGATTTTGCTTGAATAAAGCACTGTCGTTTACGAATTTTTTCAATTGTGATGTATCGTTAATGTTGACAACGCTAATTTGTAGGGTTGCAGGAAATTTATTAGTCGCTAAGTTTATTGCTGATAGCGTTTCGTTATCACTACTATTGTCTTTTGCGAACTGTGCTCTTGCTTCAGAAGCGCTAATATATTTCACGGTTTTTACAGATGATAATTTCTTTAAATCGTTTATCAAACCCGTTATAGAACTGGCTTTTGTGTCGGTTTTTAAATAAATTGACATATTGACCTTGCTCTGAATCTCATCAATAGTGTTGTTTAAAACATTTTGAGTAATAAATGCTGTAAAAATAATTAGTAGAGTGATGGTCATTACAGCCGTAGCAGCAACTGATAGCCATGAGTTTCGGACAAAACTATCAGTCCCATACCTTATCACCCGCCAAAAAGTCAACATTCGACGCTGATTATGTTTTTTATTTGTCAACGCTTTGTGGTTAGATTTTTTCTTCGTCTTCGCGCTCATTGCCTGTAACTCCCCACCGCCTGATCGCCCGAAATTTTACCATGATCTAATGTAATAACCCGACGCTTCAATTTATTTACAATCTCAGCGTTATGAGTTGTCAAAAGTACTGTCGTGCCGTATTTGTTAATTTTCTCAAGCAATCGAATAATATCCCAGCTGTGTCGAGGATCCAGATTTCCGGTAGGTTCGTCGGCAATTAATATTTTAGGCTGCCTAACTACCGCCCTGGCAATCGCTACGCGCTGACGTTCACCGCCAGCTAGTTGATGTGGAAAATGTTTTTCTTTACCAGTAAGCCCGACTAATTCAATAACTTTTGGTACTGTACTTTTAATTTCACGACGTGTCATACCAGCAATTTCCAGAGCAAAAGCGATATTTTCAAAAACAGTACGTTGAGGAAGTAGTTTGAAATCTTGGAAAACAACACCTATTTTCCGACGAAGCATTGGAATATGGCTATCTTTTAAGGTGTCGTAATCAATACCACCGACAACAATTTTACCGCTGGTTGGTTTTTCTTCACGGGTTAACAATTTGAATAGTGTTGATTTTCCAGCACCACTAGTTCCGACTAAAATAACAAATTCTTTGGGCTCAATAAATAAACTAACTCGATCAAGTGCTGGACTTGAACTTTTGCTATACGATTTTGTTACCCTATCAAGCAATATCATCAGTGTCTGATTATACCATAAGTGGAACGTCGGATGTAACAAGGATTGTCTTATTAGTCAATTTTTTCGCTACTTAAAAACGCCTCGATGAAAGCATCTATTTTACCATCCAATACACTTTGAACATCATGCTCTTCATGCTTCGTACGAGTATCTTTAACTAATGTATATGGATGTAAAACGTAGTTTCTAATCTGTGAACCCCAGTTTGCTGATTCACCTGCCTGAAGGTCGGTAATACTTGCAACATGCTGGTCAAGTTGCAATTGAGTTAGTTTTGAAAGCAAAATTTTCATCGCTGTTTCTCTATTCTGTAACTGAGAACGTTCATTTTGTATTGCGACGACTATTCCCGTTGGAATATGAGTCACACGAACCGCACTGTCTGTTGTATTTACAGATTGGCCGCCATGACCACCAGCACGATAAACATCAATTTTTATATCTTTGCTATCGATCAGTATCTCTTTTGGGCTGTCGATTTTTGGCAGTACTTCAACCAAAGCAAAACTAGTCTGTCGTAAGTTATCACTGTTAAATGGGCTAAGTCGCACTAAACGATGTACTCCATTTTCGCTACGTAATTTTCCGTATGCAAATGGTCCGGTAATTTCAATAACACTTGACTTAATACCTGCTTCTTCAGCCGACGAACGTTCGATAATATTTGTTTGCATACCAGATTTTTCTGCCCAACGCAGATACATCCTTTCCAGCATCTCGGTCCAGTCCTGTGCATCAGTTCCACCAACCCCCGCACTTAGTCTGATAATCGCATTATGGTCATCAAATTTTCCATTAAACAATAAGTCTTTTTGACGAATCCTATATTCCTTTTCAAGCGCAGATACTTGACCTTCGAACTCTTTTTCAAGGCTACTGTCACCCATCCCAATAAGTTCAGCAATATCTTTTACTTGTGCGCTTAACACCAGCCAAGGCTCAATTGTCGAATTTAGTGCCGCCAGGTTTTTTGATTTCTCTTGTGCATCACTTGGATTGTTCCATATTTCCGGTCTTGATAATTCTGTGTCAAGCTTAGACAGAGCTTTTTGTTTTTTTGAAATCTCTAAAAGATCAAAAGCCACGTCAATCTGCGCCGATAATTTCGTAATTCGCTTTAATAATGGTTGCATAGATACACTAATTATAACAGTTGGTCACAGTTTATTTACGGCAGCAGTAAATTGATCGCCGCGATCGCTGTAATTTTTGAAATGATCAAAACTTGCACAAGCAGGACTTAACAGTACAAATCCGCCTGGCTCAGATAGGGACTGTGCCCGACGCACAACCTGTTCCATCGAAACAAATTCCATTATTTCAAAATTTTTATAGCCGGCCTTTTGGCATGAATTAGCGATTATTTCGGCTTCATCACCTACCAAAATTGCCTTCACGTTTTGTTTTGCCAGTTCCTGACCAAGATTCGTAAAATCAGATCCTTTAGATGAGCCACCAAGAATAATTACTTTTGGACTATCGAATGCATTAATTGCAGCTATCGCTGCACCGGGGATAGTGGCAATACTGTCGTCGTAATACTTAACCCCATCTAGAACGCGAACTAATTGTAATCGATGTGGCAGACCATAAAAAGAATTCAAGCCCCTTTCAATCACATCAGAGTCTTTCGTTATTCCCCATACGGCGTTTATTGCCGCACAAGCGTTATCTTGATTAAACTTACCAGCGATGGTCAATGAGTTAATTGAACAAATTTTTTGTTCATTATAATAAAAATTCTCGTTTTTGACATGTGCCGACACACTGTCAGGATATCCTAACAGATGGGCTTTGGAAGATTTAGATATCTTTTTAGCATATTGATTGGTTTGATTAAATACTAAAATATCATCATTTTCTTGATATTTTGTAATATTTGCCTTTGCTAAAACGTATTCTTCTGTATTAGTGTGTACGTCTAAGTGTTCTTGTTCTATAAACAAAACAACAGCGATATGGGGTGATTTTTTTAAGTCCCATAACTGAAAGCTAGACAATTCATATACAACAATATGATCAGGCTGAATTTGTCCAAGAATATCTAATCCGGGCGCACCAATATTCCCCACAAGCCATACTTTTTTACCAGCCGCGTTTAAAATGCCTGCAATCAGACTAGAGGTAGTCCCCTTGCCTTTTGACCCCGTCACACCAATAATCTCAGCGGGACATTTTTCAAAAAATTCATTCGTTGAGGACCATATTTTACCATTTGTTTTTATCTTGCTAGGAGCTAGCCCGGCAGTCCGTACAACCATGTCAAAATCCTCTAATCTGGAAAAAGCATCTTCACTAATGATTGTATCTATACCGCCTGGAAGTTGGCGATCAGGTGTTTTTTGATCTGCTATTGTTATCTGATTGTCTGGATTTGAAGAATAGTAACGAAAATTTGATTCACCCTCTAGTCCATATCCTGCGATTGCTATCTTCATACTATTATCTTAGCGCGGTTCGAATAATGTTGCCACTTTATCGGATAATTCTATTAGTTCTTGCTTTTCGCCACTACTGACAGCAGCTAGGACCCATTTATCTTCGCTAATGAAACTTCGGGCTGTATCCACCATTCGTTTCACTGTTACTTTGTTTATCATTTCTGGAACTTTTTTATAATTCTTAATAAAACCGTCGGCAAAATATCGCCCGGTATAAAAACCGCTAATTTGTGAAACTGTCTGTGCTCCCATTTGATATCTACCAAGGGCGAATGACTTTGCGGCTTCAATTTCTTGTTGAGTTATCTTGCCATCAAGAACATTTTTAAGTTCTCTTGTAATAATATTAAATAGTTCATCGGCCGCTTCGTGATTAACTTCACCCGTTATATCCCAGCCACTATCATAAAACCCGACGTTAGTATAGGCACTAACGTTATAGGCCAATCCCCTTTGTCGAACCGCCCCAAAAATCCTTGAATACATAGTACCGGTCAAAATATGGTTCAAATAGTGCATAGCGTCTAACTCTTCGTCGTCTAATTCTCGGTTAATTGCCATAAAAAGACCGAAAGTAAGGTTTGTGGCGTCTTTGCGACGAACAATTGTCGGATTTGCTTTAACCAGTTCGTCGTGAGGAACGACAAAACGTTCACCTTCGGGTAGTTTAAAATCCTCAATTTGTCGCCTGATTTCAGATTTTCTTCCTGCTAGTTTACCGGCAATTACAAAACGCATATTTCGAGTCGTGTGGGTTCGGCGATGATGCTCACGAACGTCAGCCAAAGTAACGTTGCTGATTGTAGGCAGGGACTGACGATACGTTAATATGTCTTCTCCTAATAATTGTTGGACCCTTGGCCATAGTATTCGCTGATGATCGTTTAAATAGTTTGTTAGTTCACTACGTACGTTCCCCTTTTCAGCAGCAAGTTCCGGTTCATTAAATCTTGGCTGACATATGGCAACCTTCTGCAAATCCAGTATCCTATCCCATTCGAAGTCTGCACAATCGGCAGTATAGACCATAGATAGATCACTAGTATAGGCATTGCGATAAGCTCCGTTTTTTGTGAATTCAAATTCAAACTCATTTTCGGTTTTGTATCTAGCATTTGCTCCGAATGCCATATGTTCCATTATGTGAGCAACCTGTTCGATGTCTTTGGATTTAGCATAGCGGTTGCCTGCGCGGAATTGGAACTGCATACTTACCGTTGTCGCGTTAGGAACGTCAATCAATAGTCCTCTGGCGCCATTTTTTAATCTGATTTCTTCAACTTCATGTTCCATATTTTATTTCTTTCTGCCTGTTTCCACTATCTTCGGCTTTTTCTACGATTCTGACGCTGAGATTTCTTTTTCTTACGACTTAGATTTTTTTTCTGATTTGAGGTAGCATTAGCCTTTTTGGTGCTAAAATCACTGTCTCTGTTTTCTTCACCACCAGTAACTTCATTTACGCCTCTTTCAACGGAATTTTCTGCCATTCGAGTAAGCTCAGTTTCGTATTCTTCCTGTGTTTTTGCAATAACATCACTAGCACGAACATGCATGACAGCTCGTAATACTTCGTTGCGCAGAGTTCCCTGTAAGCTATCGAATAGTTTTTGGGATTCACTGCGATATTCGACCAGTGGGTCTCGTTGGCCTACGCTGCGCCAGTGGATTCCCTCACGTAGGTGTTGCATGTTTTCTAAATGCTGCATCCACAATGTATCAAGTACCTGCAGATAGACCTCACGTTCAACTTTCCTGATTATTTCAGTACCAAGCTCGGTTTCTTTATCCTCGTAAAACTTTTTGACTTCTTTTTGGGCTAGCTCAGACCTTGTTTTATCTTTCTTTTCCTCGCCGATAACAATAATTTTTTCATTAGGAATTGGGAATAGCGCTTCAAATTCTTCTGTAAAATTAAGGTTATTTTTTGCTGGAACGTAAGTTAGTTTTTCAACCGCCGATTCTACTAAACGTATAATTTCTGGTTGAATATTATCGCCTTCAAGAATTTTTCGTCGCATTGTATACACAACTCGTCGATGTCGGTTAATAACATTATCATACTGAACAACGTTTTTTCGGGTATCAAAATTGAAACCCTCGACTCGCTTTTGAGCAGCTTCTAGTGTTTTTGAAACGGCTTTGTTTTGAATCGGCGTATCTTCCCCTACGCCTAGTCTGTCCATCAGACTGGCAATTCTTTCGCCTTGGAAGATCCGCATCAAATCATCTTCAGTTGACACATAGAATTGTGTTTCACCCGGATCGCCTTGGCGCCCGCCACGTCCTCGAAGCTGATTATCAATTCGTCGTGATTCGTGGCGTTCGGACCCTATTACAACTAACCCGCCAAGCTCGACAACTCCCCCGCCAAGTTTGATGTCGGTTCCACGACCAGCAATGTTGGTAGCAAGTGTGATTGAACCTTTTTCACCTGCTTTTTCAATAATCGACGCTTCTCGTTCATTATTTTTGGCATTTAATAGTTCATATGGTATGTGGGCCGCATCCAAATATGACGCAATTAATTCGTTTTTCGCGATTGACGCCGATCCAATTAATACCGGACGACCAACTTTATGATATTCACCAATTGCAATCGCAACGGCTTTTAGTTTGGCTTTTTCCGTCTTAAAAATCAAATCCTGTTTATCATCGCGTATCAGTGGCATGTTTGACGGTATTTGAATGACATCAAGGCTGTAAATCTGCTGGAACTCTTCGGCCTCGGTGAATGCTGTGCCTGTCATACCAGACAATTTTTTATACAAACGGAAATAATTTTGAAATGAAATTGTAGCAAGAGTCATACTTTCTTGTAAAACAGAAACACCCTCCTTGGCTTCGATAGCTTGATGCAAGCCTTCATTATAGCGACGACCCTGCATCAAACGACCGGTAAATTCGTCAACGATTATTACTTCACCATCGTTTGTTACGACATAATCCTTGTCTCGCCTAAATAACGTCTGAGCCCTTAGCGCCTGGTCCATATGATAGACTGACCGCACATAATCAGGACTATATAAATTCTTTATTCCAAGAATTTTTTGGATTTTTTCGGTTCCAATATCACTTAACGAAACCGTGCGATGTTTTTCGTCCATAATATAATCTTCGGGCACAAGTTTTGCAGCTATTTTGGCGAATTGATAATAACTATCGGGGTTTTCGGCTGCTGGAGCGCTGATAATTAACGGCGTTCGAGCCTCATCAATCAAAATACTGTCAACTTCGTCAACTATAGCAAAATTTAGTTCCCTTTGGCGCAATAAATCAACCTCGTTAACCATATTGTCACGAAGATAGTCAAATCCGAACTCATTATTCGTTCCATAAGTAACGTCAGCCGCGTACGCTTCTTTGCGAGTTACCGGACGTAATTTTTTGAGTCGTGTATCTTCGTGATGTTCGTTATTATAATCTGGGTCATAGACAAAAGAAGCATCATTTATAATTACACCGACTGATAATCCTAAAAAGTGGTAAACGCTACCCATCCAGCTGGCATCACGCTGAGCCAAATAATCGTTAACCGTAACGACATGAACTCCCTTTTCTTCTAGAGCATTCAGATACACCGCCAAAACAGCGACTAATGTCTTTCCCTCGCCGGTTTTCATTTCAGATACTTTTCCTTCGTGTAAAGCCATGCCGCCGACAAGTTGAACATCGAAATGCCTCATACCAAGTATGCGAGTACTTATCTCACGAACTAAGGCAAAAGCATCAGGCAAAATCGAATCGAGTGTTGCACCTTTTTTCCGCAATCTGTTTTTTAAAACTTCTGTTTGTTTTTTTAGTTCAGGTTTAGTCATTTTTGCATATTTATCGGTCAGGGCATTTATTGAAGAAACTCTTTTTTGAAGACCTTTCAATGTGCGCACCTGCGGGTCGCCGAATATTTTTGTTAGAACCTTGGTCTTGTTTACCATAACGAAAAAATTACTACTCCTTCAAAATAAAGTCCTATAACGAAATACTGCAGCTTATTATAGGGCTAAAATAGCATTTTTACAAGAGACGAAATAGCTATAATTCACGTTTAAAACTCTGTTTAAAACGACTCATCATCCGCCGCTTCCCTATATGTGCAATGTTTGCATCTTTGTAGTCGCGCAACTGTGCGCGTATTTTTGCTTCGACAATATCAATTGCCGCAAATAAATTATATGTTGAATCTTTGGCAGTAATCAAAGTACCTGGAATATTTAAAATTACCTCGACTTCATATTTATTCCCATGATCATGGTTGACTTGTTCTAGTTTTACTTCGCATGAAGCGGTTTTTCGGGCATGCCTGGGAAGATAACTATCAAGACGCCCAATCCTTTTGATAGCGTATTTTCGCGTAGCCTCGTCGACTTCATATGATATTCCACTCACCTTAATCTGTGAAATCATACTAACCCTCCTTTTTTATAGTTTTTTACGATCATTTAAATATGGCTGTAGTACCTGCGGCACACTGAATGTTCCGTCTTTATCCTGAAAATTCTCTAGGACCGCAACTAATGAGCGCGCTAATGACACGACAGTCCCATTCAGTGAGTGTAGTATTTCGACTTCACCATTTTTTCGCCTAACACGAATATTTAAACTGCGAGTTTGATAGTCTGTACAGTTCGAGCAACTGGTAAGTTCACGATACATATTGTCGACCGGTGACCAGTATTCAAGGTCGTATTTCTTTGCGGCGGGTGCACCTAAATCGCCAGCTGCAATATTAACTACGTGGTACGGTACACCAATTGCTTGCCAAATATCTTCTTCGTTTTTCAAAATAGCTTCGTGCATTTCACTGCTTTTTTCAGGCAAGGTATAGGCATACATTTCAAGTTTATTGAATTGATGTACTCTAAATAATCCGCGTGTGAATTTACCGTACGTTCCGGCTTCTTTTCGATAGCATGGGCTGTAACCGACATAACATATTGGTAGTTTTTCTTCGTCAATTATTTCATCTGCGTGATATCCGGTCAGTGGAATCTCGGCCGTTGCAATCAAGGATAAATCTTCGCCTTCAATTGCATATTCATCACTTTGATCACTGGTGCGAGGAGCAAATCCAGCTCCAGTCATTACTCGTGACGAAACCATATGGGGAACTGTCATAAATGTAAAACCTTTTTTAACTATAAAGTCCAAAGCGAATTGATAAATTGCATTTTCTAGAAGCGCTAAATCACCTTTTAGAAAATAGAATTTTGCACCGGCAACCTTGGCGCCACGTTCAAAATCAACCCAGTCCCTGGCAACCGCAAAATCTAAATGGTCCGTTGCGCCGGTTGATTGTTCTCCAAATTTTTTAACCTCTACGCTATCTTTTTCACCACCTTTTGGGACGTCATCAAGTGTAACATTTGGAATGCTGTTAAGTATTAATAAGTATTCGTCATTGATTACTTTGGTTTGTGATTCCAATTCAACCAGTTGTTCTTTTATCTTTTTACCTTCGGCAATTAGTTCGGGGGTAGGTTTGGTGCCTTTGGTTTTTGCCACATTGTCGTTGCGCTTTGTTCGAAGTTCGTCTGATTGGGATAATAATTTCCGACGATCACCATCCAGATTTATTAATTTGCTGATATCGATGTCATAGCCTTTATCTTTGGCATTTTGTTGTACTTTGTCGGCGTTTTCTCTAATATATTTAATATCTAACATACTTATATTGTAACAGAATTGTATCCGTTAGTATTTACCTTACTCAGTTCGAAGCGCATCAATCGGATTTAGTTTTGCCGCTTTTCGTGCAGGCAGAATCCCAGATGCTACGGATACCAAAACCAATCCCAATACAACAACAACTACACTAGCGGGGTTAAATATCAACAGTCGTATATCGCCAACGTCTAAGACCTTGCTGATAATTGGGTTTGCAATTGTCCCAACAACTACAGCCAATCCACTGCCAATAACGCCACCCAAGAAACCAATCCAGGCGGCTTCTAGTTTAAATAGTCTGCCGACATCACGTCTTCGCATACCCAATGCCTTCATTAATCCAATCTGTTGAGTTCGCTCTAGAACGCTAATGTATTGCGTGTTGATTATTCCAAATATTGACGTTAGGATTGCAAGTGCACCAAATCCCAGCAAAATACCCTGCAAAACATTAATAAACGTATTTACGGCTCCTAATATGTCAGCTGCGGTTTGCGCTTGGTAGCCTTTTTTAATAAGGACGTCTTTAACTGTTTTAGCCTCCTGAGCACTAACTGTCCGGACACTAGCTACGGCAAAATCGTCATAGCTTTGCGTACCGATGTTTATATAGTCGTACATTGACCGAGCAGAGTTATTGGAAACCAGCAGTGAGCTTTGGGACCTAAATGCTAGTCCCGATTTACTGCTGATAGCTTTTACGATAAATGTAAATGTTTTAGTTTGATGAGCCGAGATTGGCGTTGTTAGTTTATCGGTAACAATTTCTACACTTTTACCTATTGCGTCTTTGTTGTTTTTAAATCCAAGTACCGGCACATACTCTTCGGTCAAAACTATCCCACCGTCAGCAAGATTTCCATTGACTGACCCGGCAGCATATTTTAATGTCACACTGGGACTGAAAGTGCTGATTGATGTTAGATACTTGTCTTGACCCAAGCGTGTAATATATTTGACTTGCGGATTATAGTTTGGAGTTACAGATACAACTCCTTCAATTTTCTGGATTGCATCCAAGTCGGTCCGCGTCAACAGCTCACCTGAAAAAAATGCAGTTGAAGTGCTAACTGTATTACTAGAGTATTTTTGCGGTCCTTTTTGAGATTTTGGCGGAGATTTTTGAACGCTTAATTCTTTAACGTCTGTATTTGCGCTAACAATCTGGTCTGTATATGAACGCCCTCCCGCCCCAGCTGCAAATGATAATGTAATCGTAAACGCCCCGACGGCAATCGCTAGACTAGTCAGAATAGTTCGCGACTTGGCTTGTTTTAGGCTTCGACCAGCCCTAATAACTATACTTTGAATCTTCATGTCTTTTTCCTTTTAATTGAGTCGATTACGCCGTCCTTTATATGAATTTGGATATCACATCGCTGCGATAGTTCGGGGTCATGTGTCACCACTACCAAAGTGACTTTAAATTTTCTATGGTAATTAAACAGCAGGTTTTCAATAACTCCACCAGTAATACTGTCCAAATTACCCGTTGGTTCATCGGCAAATAAAATTTTGGGGCTATTCACTATTGCCCGGGCTACAGCCAATCGTTGTTTTTGTCCTCCGGATAAATCACGAGCTCGTGATTTTTTCTTGTCGATTAACTCAACTGCCTTCAAAGCTGCTTCGACACGGACTCTTCGTCTTGAAATCGATATATTGGCAATCTCTAATGGTAAGCTTACGTTATTGTAGCAACTTTCATTCCCTTGCACGAAAAAGCTTTGAAATATAAAGCTCATTTTTCGTGATCGAAATCGGTCAACTTCTTTGGTTTTTAACCTTAAAATATCGCTTCCATCAATAATTACTTGGCCAGCTTGAGGTTTGTCCAGTCCGCTCATCACATGCATCAAAGTTGACTTACCACTACCGGATTTTCCTAAAATGGCTACACTAGCACCGTCAGGTATTGTAAAACTTACATCAGATAACGCTTTAAATTCGTTGTCTTTTTTACCATATATTTTTGTCACGCCCTTCACTTCAATCATATACCCATAGTACCACGTAGCTTCATGCTACGCATATCTGCCGTTTCTAAGAAAATATTGATTCAATGAAATTTTATATTCGGATAAATATCACGAGTAGTATTATCGATTTCAGCACGAAGCTGAGGAAATGGGACGCCTTCGCGAGCTGTCACGCCTTCAAATATCCAAAATACTCGTTCACTATTACCCCACCCACATGCAGGTGGCATGCCATATTCCAACATTTCAACATAATCTATATCCAGCATCATAGCTTCGTCGTCGCCAGCTTCACGTAAATTTTGCTGCTCGACAAACCTATCTAGTTGATCCACGGGGTCATTGAGTTCCGAAAAACCATTGCCAAGTTCAGACCCGGCAATTATTGGCTGGAATCTTTGTACAGTCCTATCGTCGTTTGGATTTGCTTTTGATAAAGGACTAATAAACTTTGGGGTGTTAACCAGCCAGATTGGACCAGCAACATCCTTGCGGATATTTTTCCATAATTTATCGATACCACGCGCCCGGCTTTCAGTTTGTCGGACTTCGAGTTTGTTGTCTACCAAAGCTTTTTTAATATCGTCAATCGAGCTGTCAAACACGTCAATATTATATCTTTCTTTAATAACGGTGGGATAATCCCATTTTTCCCAAACTTTGCTCATATCGACGTCCATGTCGTTGATATGGAACTGCAGTTTCCCAAAGGTTTGTTCCAAAACATACCTGTACATATCTTCGATGAACTTCATGCCGTCATCCCAGTCTGCATATGCCCAGTACCATTCCATTGCGATATGTTCCGGTAAATGTTCATCGCTGTAATTTTCGTTTCTAAACCGTGGGCCTAAATCATATACTTTTTCGAAACCACCACCCAATAGCCTCTTAAGTGGTAATTCTTGACTAATCCTTAGATAAAAATCCTGATCCAATGCATCCATGTGGGTTACAAACGGATTAGCGTCTGCTCCACCCGTTGTATGTTCCAAAACTGGGATATTGATTTCTAAAAAGCCGTTCTGATTCAAAAAGTCGCGGGTTGCCTGCCAAAATTTACTACGCCTGACAAATCGGTCACGAACATTTTGGTTAATGTTCATATCAATATATCTTCGACGTAGTCGTTCTTCTTTGTTCGTAAAACCATCAATAGCACTTGGCATTGGCCTGATTGCCTTTGTTAGTAAGCGAAGTTTTACAACCTCGATCGATATTTCGTCTGTTTTGCTTTTAGTAACTTTTCCGGTTGCTTCAATAAAATCACCGGTATCTAAAAGTGGCAGCTCTGTAATTCCAATCTGAGAATTCTTTGCATCCAATCCTTCAACTATTCCACTTTGCAGAAAAAGTTGGATTTGTCCGCTAAAATCTCGAATAACGATAAAGGCAAGTTTCCCAAATTTACGAATACCGACGATTCTTCCGTCGACAGTTACGTTTTGACCATTCAAACTTTCGAAATGACTCGTGATATCCGAAGTGTTATGTGTTCGGTAAGAATCGGGCGGAAAAGGGTTGATGCCCATGTCTTTTAATACTTTTAGTTTCCGTATACGCTCGTCGCGAAAATCTTTTAGTGTAGCCATATCCGCTACATTATAGCATATTCTTATCTTAAATTTGTCAGGATATTAACAAATGCTTAAGATTTCGTATGCTACTCGCCCCTTGGCTGTTTCGATAGTAGCTTTTTCGCCGACCTTTTTACCGAATAAGGCTGCTCCAATTGGTGATTCGTTGCTAATCCTGCCTTCAAGCGGATCAGCCTCAACAGGTCCAACAATCGTATAAACAAACCGCTTTTTGCCATTTTTTAGTTCTACTTTGTTGCCCAAAGCAATTTTTGTTTTACTACCATTTTTAATAATCTCTGCATTTAGCAAAATATCTTCGATTTCAACTATTCTAGTTTCAATTAATCCCTGCTCTTCACGAGCTACGTCGTATTCAGCATTTTCACTTAAGTCGCCAAAGTCACGAGCTTCTGCAATTTTCTTTGCGATTTCGCTGCGATGACCCTTAAGAGACTTGAGTTCAGTCTCAAGTTCTTGCCTTCCCTTTTTTGTAATCATAAATGATTTTTTCATAAATTTTTCCTTATTTTCGGCAAATAGCGTGTTATTCGCTTTATTATACACTATATGTAGCGTTTTTTATACAAAACTTTATATAATCAGCCTAGTTTAGCAAGCAGTTGTTCGCGTGTCAACACAATTTTTTCCCCATTTTTTCGCTCGACAAGTTCATACTGATTATTTACAAGCATTCTGTCGCTCACAGTAACGCGATAAGGTATGCCTATGAGTTCGTGATCTGCAAATTTTTGTCCTGGATGAATGTCTCGATCATCGTACAACACCTCGAGACCTTTATCTATTAGCTCTTTGTATAGTACGTCCGCGTGTGAAATTGCCTCATGACCGCCGATATGCAACAGATAAATTTTATACGGTGATATGTTCTCCGGCCAGATAAGACCTTTTTCGTCACTGAATTTCTCGACAATAACCCCCATCAATCGAGTGACGCCTATGCCATATGATCCAAAATATACAAACTGTTTGACGCCTTCGTTATTTGTAAATGAAAAGTCTGTGTCTTCACTTTTTTTAGTTCCGAAATTAAAGATGTTTCCGACCTCGGCAGTTTTTACTTTTTCAAGCTCATCTTGATTTATCCCTAGTTTATTCAAGTTTTCATCATTCATGACATCTTCATTAATTGCAATATTTTTACCTCTGTGTAAAAATATAGTGTCTTCGCCCGCGTCACAGATTGTTTGGAATTCATGACTAAACTGCGTAAAAGCCCCACCGCTGGCAAATGTCATATAGGTGTCGTCTTTTAGGCCTAAACGATCAAATACGCGATTATACGCGTTTATGGTGTCGTTATAGACCTGGTTGTGTTGCTGTTCATCCAGGCTACATGAATACATATCCTTCATTACAAATTCGCGACCACGCATTATACCGCTTTTTGAGCGAAGCTCGTTTCGAAATTTTGTCTGAAATTGATAAACACTTATTGGTAAGTCTTTGTAACTTACTAAATAATCTTTCAGCATTTCGATAATCGCCTCTTCGTGAGACCAGGCGAAACCAACATCTGTCCCGTCTTTTAGTTTTGACTTGAACCACATATCAACGACTTCGTCATCCCAGCGTCCGGTAATATCCCATGTTTCTTTTTTCTGAAGACTACTCATAATTAACTCTTGTCCTCCGACTGAGTCCATTTCTTCACGAATAATTTGTTTGATTTTTTCAAGGACTCTAAATCCAAGTGGAGAATATATGTAGACTCCCGACATTACTTTGCTAATAAAACCCGCCCTGATTAATAACCGAGCATTTTTTGCAATTTCACCTGCAGGAATGTTTTTACTGGTTCTTGTAAATAATTTTGAAACGCGCATATTACTTACCTAGTGTAACTAATAGTAGTGGAGAAATAAAGTACAGATAAAATGCAATACCGTTTTTTACCATGTGCAATAGAATTGATGACCAAATATTACCCGTCACAACGCGCAACAAACACAGGATAATACTTAACGCAAAAGTGTCTATGGCAAGGTTCCACGCTAATGTGCCGGAGTTTGCTAAATGAAATATTCCAAATACTAAACTTGTTACAAGAATTGCCAACCAAACCGGAACGGACCTCTTTAATTTTCCGAACAAATAACCCCTAAATAATACTTCTTCGGCAATTGGTGCAACAATTACAAGGGAGACAAACGCCAAAATATATTGATATTGCATGATAATGTCACTAAAACCAACGTCTTGTTTTTGATCGACATTAAATCCCGGCCACAATCTAGACAAGATATAAAGTAAAATTGCCGAAAGTAATAAATAAACGACAAGCCCAGCAGGAGTAATCAAAATATCTTTCCAAAGTGGATATCTTGTAAGCCCAATTTCAGACCTGGTTGTCTGTATTTTTGTTAACACATAGGATAAACCAATCACAAGTAAAATAGTCAACACATATACTACCGCTGTGAGGATAGTTTGCAGTATAGTTGCGTTAGCTAATCTTAGGGGTACGTTAGCTTGTACCATCAACCAAACTAACAGTTGTACGAATATTTGAGCAGTAAAAAAACTAATCGTAATACAGGCCGGGAAAACAAAAACCATCCACCAGTGCCTATAGGAGGCGGATGAACCGTCGCCATCATTTACGATTGATTTAGAATAACTTTGCGACATCAGCAATAGTTACTAGTATTACTAGCCCCATTAATATAGAGAACCCGATTGTTTGGATTTTTTCTTCTCGCAGTTTTGTGAGTTTCTTTTTCGTCAACCTAAATACAACCATAGTTGCCCATCTACCTCCATCTAAGGCTGGAATCGGCAAGATATTCATTACCGCAAGTGAAAGTGAGATAATTGCCGTGAGAAAAGTTAACTGTACTAGACCCGCCTGATTAGCAGCAGGAAATATTGTGCCAATAATACCAATAGGGCCAGCTACACCATTGCTGACGGTATTTAATTCTGCGGATGCTGATTGCCGAACCGAACTGTCTGGGCTTAGTTGCATAACCAGTCCGTGCACTAAACCACCAACAAGACTCCCGATACCCTGCAATGTGACCCAAGTAAATTGGGCTGTTGTCCCAACGCCAACTATTGGGGCTGACCATGTTGCTTTGATACTTTCGCGTTGGCCTAAACCAGCACCAAAAATTTCTTTACTTCCGCTTTGCTTTAGTTTTACTTCGACACTTTTTTGAGTGTTAGATCTGGTATAGGTGACTGTTACATTTTTACCTTTATTATTTTTAATTTGATGCAATAAATCATCGACCGTAGAAACATTTTGGCCGGCAAACCTAATAATACTATCACCATCCCGAAGGCCTGCTTTATCCGCAGGATAACCTGGGGTAAGATTTGATACTTCAACCGGTTGGGAAATTATTTTGGAATCACCAGAAACCGAAAACTGATTTGGCAGAACCTTAGGAAGACCAATTAATGATAATATCGTTAATAATAAGACAGCAACAACCCAATTTACAAAAACCCCAGCAAATAGTATTTTTGTCTTTTTAAAAAATGTTGCAGACCCATAATCACCTTTTTTATTAGCTGCGTCACTTTCACCCTGAAGTTTTACAAATCCTCCTAGTGGGAGCCAATTCAAAGAAAATAATGTACCATTTTTCAGTTTTTTAGCCCAAGCTTTTGGCGGAAACCCGATTCCGAATTCCTCAACAACAACACCATTTCGCCTGGAAACAATCGCATGCCCAAGTTCATGAACTGTAACTAAAAATACTAGGATAAGTAGCCCAACAATTATTCCTACAATCAGCATCATCTAGCCTCCAAATCGCCTTGCGCGTAAACTATACTTGTCAATGATTTCCGTAACATCATTTTTGGTCAAATCAGGCCAGAGTTTGTCTATAAACATAATCTCACTATAAGCGCAGCGCCATAACATAAAATTCGAAATCCTTTTTTCGCCACTGGTTCTGACTAACAAATCCAATGGTGGTATTCCTGGTTGATATAGGTTTTGGCTCATCAACTCAATTGTTATATTTTCTGCGGATACACCTGATTTAACAATTTTTTTTGCTGCATAAACTATTTCTTGTTGACCACCATAATTAAAACATACGGTAAAAGTTCCACCGGTGTTTTTTTCAGTCATTTTCTCAGCATTATCGATTGCTTTTAAAATACTATCTTTGATATTATCTCGTGAACCCATAACTAAAAGTCGGATATTATTTTCTTCAAATATATGAAGATCCGAAGTAAACGAACGAAGAACTAAGCTCATGAACTTGTTAACCTCTTTTTTACTTCGCTTCCAGTTTTCCGTGCTAAAGACATAGGCCGAGATGTATCTAACTCCACTTTCAAAAGTAGTTTTGATGATTTCCTGAAGCGTATTATATCCAGCCAGATGACCCTCATACGAAGGCAGGCCGTGTTTTTTTGCCCACCTCCTGTTACCGTCAACAATATACCCAATGTGACTAGGAATTATTTTTTCTGTCATTATATTTTCAGTATATCTCTCTCTTTTAGTAAGAATATCTCGTCTATTTTAGTATTGGCACTTGCTATATTATTATCGATGTCTTTTTCAACGCGCTTAACGTCATCTTCAGAAAGTTCCTTGGCTTCTTTTTTACGCTTGGCTTCTTTTAACGCTTCTTGGCGAATATTTCGAAGTGAGATTCTTGCTTCTTCGACTTTTTCACCGGTTTGTTTAACTAACAACTTGCGTCTTTCCTCGGTCAGTGGCGGCACAGGAACACGGACAGTATGACCGTCGTCGCTTGGATTAAGTCCAAGAGCTTGGTCAGCACGAATAGCTGCAGTAATGGCATTGATATTGTTTGGGTCAAACGGTGTTATTTGCAACATTTGCGCTTCTGGAGCGGCGATACTTGCAACCTGGTTCAGAGGCATTGTAACGCCGTAAACTTCAGCTTTAATTCCGTCTAACTGACTGGGGTGGGCCCGACCAGTGCGAACTTTTTTTAATTCTTCTTCGAACCTATTTATGGTTTGCTTAAATTTCTCTTCGTAGGGTTTAGTGTCAAACATTATGTATATATTGTAACAAAATAACTACGTAATCCCTACGTAGTTATTTTTATAAATTACCGTTGCTTATTCGCTTACACCAAGCTCGATGCGCTTGAACTGGCGAATAATTAAATTCTCACCGGTTTTTGAAATGTTTTCTTTAACAAAGTCTTTAACGGTTTGTTTTTCGTTTTTAATAAAGACTTGTTCAAGTAGTACCTTTTCAGAAAAATACTTTTTAACTTGTCCCTGCACGATTTTCTTAGCAATATCAGCCGGTTTTCCTTCTGCTTTGACGCGTTCCATCGTCTCATCCTCGACACGTTTCATCTCTTTTGCAGGAATATCTTCTTCGCTGACATATTGCGGTGACATAGACGCAATCTGAAGTGCAATTTCATGCACAAATGATTTAAAATTATCAGTCCTTGCAACAAAGTCGGTTTCACAGTTAACTTCAACTAAGACGCCGATTCGTCCGTTATGTATATAGCCATCAATTAGTCCTTGTCTAGCGATGCGGTCGCCTTTTTTCTCGGCCTTGGTGACGCCTTTTTTGCGTAATTCGGCTAGCGCTTTGTCAAAATCACCTTTTGCTTCGACTAAGACGGCCTTGGCGTCGGTCAGTCCGATTCCAGACAATTCTTTTAGCTTTTTAATGTTATCAATTGATACGCCCATTTTTATTTCTCCTTTGCTTCATCAAGTTTTTTATCCGCGACTGTTTCGATTTTCGCTTTTGCCGAACCTTGGCCTTCGGCGATTGCAGCGCTCACATAATCCAAAATAAGTTGGACACCTTTAATCGCATCGTCATTGCCGGGAATAACATAGTCAATCAATGTTGGGTCGGCGTTGGTATCAACAATAGCCACTACTGGGATTCCCAAGGTCTTTGCCTCTTTGATTGCATTTGCATCGCCAATAACATCAATTGCCAATAAGGCACCGGGTTTTCCATCCAAATCCTTAATCCCGCCGTATTTGATGTTCAAGTCATCAATTTCTTCCTGAAATCGTTGGACTTCCAGTTTTGAATAGCGTTTTTCCAAATCGCCCGATGCCATTCTTTTTTCCAAATCTTTTAGTTTTTTGATTTGCTGAGTAACTGTAGCGACATTTGTTAATGTACCGCCCAACCATCGTTCGGTCACGTACGGTTGCTTCGATGAAATCGCCGTTTCACGAATAATATCCTTTGTGTGTTTTTTCGTGCCCACAAACAAAATATGTTTGCCATTACCTACTAAGCGAGTGATAAACGGTAGTGCAATTTCCAAACCCTTTACAGTGTGTTCTAGATTGATTATGTGGCTTTCTTGACGCTTACTGTGAATATACTGCGCCATTTTCGGATTCCAGTGACTAGTTTTGTGACCGAAATGCACTCCCGCTTCAAACAGGGCTTTGATATCGACATTAGATGCCATAATATTTTTAACTCCTTTTCCTTCACTTATGCGCCTGAATACAGGAGTTATCGCATAAGTTGTTTCATTAATTTAATTACTAGACAATTGTACCTCTTTAATCGATAATTATCAATAGACATCTACCCTTTGACATTTCTCTTAAAAACAGATACAATAGTCCAGATTATGAAAACCAATTTACACCCAACCGATTATCGTCCCGTCGTATTTAGCGATGACGTGGCTGGGTTTGCGTTTTTGACACAGTCTACTGCGCAGACCAAAGAAACTATAAAATGGGAAGACGGCAATGAATACCCGCTTGTAAAGGTGCATATTTCGTCAGCCTCTCACCCATTCTTTACAGGCGAAGAAAAAATTATTGACACCGAAGGCCGTGTTGATCGCTATAAAGCAAAATTTGCTGCCGCCGAAGAACGCAAGGTTGCCTTGGCTAACAAAGCTAAAAAAGCTAAAGTCTCAAAAGCCAAAAAAACCGAACGATAAACTATAAAATAATTCTAGCCAGTAATTGCTTTGACGCCACTTGTTAGTGCTGTCTTTTTAGCGGTTCTTAACGCTCGTTTTCCAGCACCAGCTGGATTCATATAGGCACGAAGAGCCGCTCTACCAAACTTAAAAGGTCTAATTTTTAGCTTTTCATCATGCTCAATCCCATATGGTTCTACGACTGCTTCAACTACATCAACACCTACATCGATAACAGGCTGAAACTTTTCTACAGCCTTTTTGGCAGATTCAACAACATCAGAGCGTCTTTCCAGTACATCATGAACACCATCAGACACAGCTTCGCGGCTATCTAAGGCAAAATCTTTTACTATATCGACAGAGCCACGTGTCCTCTCTACGGCGCTTGTCGTAAGACCTCCGGCAACATCAGCAACTCGCCCAAGTGACTTTTTGATTCGTAACCTATCAAGTAGCCCCATTCTCTCGGGGCTAAGAGGATCATCTTCTAATTTTAGAGTTTCGAGTTTTTTAGCTTGTTCAGGATTAGTCATTATATTTCATTTTTTTATTTTTTGCTATTTACACTTCCATAGTACACTATATTTTACTATTTGTCAATATAGTTTAAGAACATGTAATTCATTGTTGGCTAGCGCCTAGCGTGCTATATCTTAATACATTATTTTGCTATACTTAAAAGATAATTACTGCAAAAGAATTACAATATGATAAATATATATATAGATAATGATGAGTTAAATTCAGAAAAAAAAGAACTGACAAAATTACTGTCATCTCCTTCTACTTATAATGATCCAGAATATACTAATAATAATAAACGTCTTACGGAAATAGATAAAATTCTTGATAAAGCTAACATAAGAAAAAAACTAGACAGTCAATTAGCTGAAGCAAATGAATTATTAAATAATGATAGTGAACTTGCGGAAATGGCAAAGCAAGAAATCATATTAATTTCCAATAAGTTACAAAAAATTGAAGATGATTTGTTCGAAATGCTTACCAAAAAAGATGAAAATGACGAGAAAAACGTAATCGTCGAGATCCGAGCCGGCGCTGGCGGCGACGAGGCTAGCTTGTTCGCCTATGAACTATTTCGTATGTATTTGCGATATTGTGAAACGCATCATTTAAAAACCGAATTAATCAGTGAAAGTGCAAACGATTCCGGTGGATACAAAGAAGTAATATTTAGCGTTAAGGGTGATTCTCCATACGCAAAACTAAAGTTTGAGTCTGGCGTTCATCGTGTTCAACGAATTCCAACTACCGAATCGCAAGGCCGAATACATACCAGTACGGCCACAGTTGCAGTCCTGCCCGAAGCCAAAGAAACAGACATCCAGATAGATCCAACAGATCTTAGAATTGATATTTTTCGTGCTAGCGGACACGGAGGCCAATCGGTCAATACGACCGACAGCGCAGTACGAATCACTCATGTTCCAAGTGGTATTGTTGTCACGAACCAAGATGAAAAATCACAGATTAAAAATAAAGATAAAGCAATGGGTGTGCTTCGCAGTAGACTGTTACAGCAAAAAATTGAGGCCGAAACCGCCAAGGAAACTGCAAAACGCCGCAGTTTAATCGGATCAGGTGATCGTAGCGAAAAAATCCGCACCTATAATTTTCCTCAAGATAGAATTACCGATCACCGTATTGGTTATTCTCGCAGCAATATTTCCGGAGCCCTGAATGGCGATATCGATGACCTAATAGAGCAATTAAAAAATTATGAGCGCGAACTTGCCGCTACAAACGTTAACAATTAAGAATTGGCTAGACAAGGCCTGTTTGAAATTGCAAGAGACTGGCATTAAAAGTGCCCGACTTGATGCCGAATTAGTCCTTGCAAATACGATTAATGAATCGCGCACTTATTTGCACGCACATAGCGATAAAAACCTCAACAAAACTCACGCAATAAAGGCCGACTCGCAACTCGAACGAAGGATCCAACACGAACCAATCGCTTATATTGTCGGATATAAGGAGTTTTATGGCAGAAAATTTATCGTAACCTCAGATACACTTATACCTCGACCGGAATCAGAAGATTTTATCGAGATACTGAAGCAAATACTAACACCTACCACCTACCATTCGCCGTACGGCGATCCACCCACTAAACTCATCGATGTTGGCACTGGGTGCGGCTGCCTGGGATTAACCGCTAAGTTGGAATTTCCAGATCTTGAAGTAACATTAACGGATATTAGCGACAAGGCTTTGCAGGTTGCGAAACAAAACGCAGAAGAATTTAATATTTACATAAATTATCTGCAAAGTGATTTATTAAAAAAATACAAAGAAAAACCAAATATAATCATCGCTAATCTACCATATGTCGATGATTTGTGGCAGCGTTCTCCAGAAACTGATTATGAACCCGATACAGCGCTTTTCGCAGACAATCACGGTCTATCAATTATAAAACAACTAATTGCTCAGGCTTCACTACTATTAGCGACGAGTGGGTATCTAATAATCGAAGCCGATCCAGACCAACATTCACACCTAAAAAGACACGCAAATGAACACGATTTTAGTATTGAACAAATTCTAAATTATATTATTACATTTAAAAAATTATGAAACACTTGTACTTACGCCATTAAATAGAAGCAATAGTACACCAATGATCGCTGTGGTGAAAATTAGTGGTAGAAAAATGTCGTTCATTCGAATTTTCTGATGGTGATAATAGGAATCGTAAGATTTATACGTTAAAAACCCAACACAAAGAACAATAATTGAAACCTGTGGCAATAACATATTTGAAACAAATGGAATACGATAGGCTATTGTCCAGTGGTATGCCAACCAACTGATTTCTGCTAACATAAACCCCCAAACAAGGCTTAAAAACTCCGTATGGCTTTCGTCGTCATAAGTACTAAGTACATGTCTAGCAGTTGCATAACCTACCAGCCATACAAGTATTACAGCTACCGAAGCAATCCAGTCATATGATAGGTAAAAAATCGATGTAATACCCAAAAACAGCGCAACTCCAGCCTGAGCAACAACATATAATCGTTTTGATTGGGGTTTTATAAATAACAACCAGATGATATCAAGTATAACTAGTACCGACTGAACAACTAGCACCTGCGTGCTGTTGGCACCGCCCAAACTGGCTACGTACAGCAGAACAACGAAACTAATACTTACAATTATACTGACTAGATTTGCTTGAATATTTGCAAACCAAAAACGCGGCCGTACTGCAAAAATACGCCACTTTCCCAGTAGAACAATCGCAAAAGCAAGCAAAAACGAACCAGTGGTTCTTATTGTTATCATCAACAGTATGACAATGCCAATATTAAGCGCGACATAAACAGCTTCACTAAAAAGTGATCTTCGCTTTTTTATTGTTTTTAGAAACTCCATATCAATAGCCAGTATACCACGATGACATATCCTCTAGTTGGTTGTTGACCCGTAAATTATTACAAACCGCACAGTACTATCGACGGTAATTGGTGGGGTGGTTGTTTTGAGTTTTACGTTGTACATACTTGCCAATTTTTTAGCAGTCGCACTATTACTAGTACCTATGCGATATATTTCTACGTTTTCGTAAGTTCCGTCCGGTGCGTTTTTTACTTCTTTAATATTAAAGCCGTCTTTTGTTAATAAGTCAGCTTTTGTTTTCCCGTAGCCATTTTGCCCAGTGCCGTTTAGCACGACAATTGGTGCTGCTTCTTTTGTTACGGGGTTATCACTCAAGTTTTTTTGAATAAAGGCCTGGATACCGTTGTAATCAAATATGCCGGCTGATGGCATAACTACGCTCATACCACCATAACCACCTGTTTTTACTACGGCGTTTTCTCCATCAATCAAGCTTAGGGTGTGAATGTCGTTTGATTTTATTTCACCCCCGACCTGCATCAAGGTTCTAATTTCTTTGGTTTGAATGTTAGTCCGAAGATTGTTTCCAAGGGAATCAATTAACTTTGTAACCGCGCCTATGTTAGTTACCGTACCAGTACTTGTAGCTTTGTTTTTTAGAGCAATCATAATTTTTTGCTGATTTTTCTCTCGATCAAAGTTTGATTTAGCAAGCCCATAGGTCGGTGCGCTATCTCCCCTTGCCATAGTCAAATACATGGCATCGGTACCATCCAAATGATGGACGCCATTAGTATATTTCACTAAATAACAAGTGTATTTACACCGCCAATCAAAGTTTCGATCTAATATTCCTGGGGCGCCATCACCCTCGATATTTACATCAATCCCTCCGACAGCATCAACAGCTTCTTTTACAACGGTTTGGTTAACATGAACGCCGTATTGAATATCCATACCGAAAATTTCCCCAACGAATTTTTGTGTTTTGGTCAGACGATCTTGCTCGGCAGAACCATCGGTGCCATCATTCATACAGCTGAAATATTCGTTGATTTTACCGGCATATCCAGATACACATGCCGTACCAAACTCAACATAAAAATCACGGGGTATGCTAAACATGTAGGCGTTTTTAGCCTTTTGATCAATACTTAAGACCATCATCGTGTCTGTTAAATTTGATCCAGGATGACCAGGATCATCTTCGGTGGTTCCTAGAATCAAAAAATTACTGCGCCCGTTATTGTCCATCTTTAATGATTGACTTTGGAATAAATCAAAAATACTTCCTTGAAAAATATTACCTCCGGCTGCTATAAACCTATAAGCTACATAGCCGCCAACAATTAGTACTATCACAATCAACAATATCGCAATCCACTTCACTAGCCTTTTTAACCTATTTTTCGGCTTTTTAGCCATTTTCTTAAGTCGTCGGCGCTGCTTCCGGCTGGGTTTTTTGTCTATTTTTTGGTTATCATCAATATCCCGAAGCGATTCATCAATATCTGAACGCCTGACGCCAATTCCAGATTGTGGTTTGCTTTCGTGGTGCATTAAAGGTTCGTCTGTTTTTGGTTTTATTCTTTCGTGAAACCCTATTATACTACTTTCGCTGGAGCTTGAAATTACTTCACCGATATTATTGCCGGCACGTCTGGGAATAAATCCATCAATTGAGGAATGCTTTTCTTTCATAAATACTCATACTACTATACCTAATTTTGAGGCATATTAAAACACTCGGGTTGCTACTCAAGGTATCGATATAATCTTAAAAAGTGTATAGTGGTTAAAGTATGGAAGTTAATTATTTAAAGCGTTACCCTTTCGTAAAGGACGCCATCAGTATAGCTATTTTTATTATTTTCGTAATCGTCGGCACGCTTTTTATAAATACTTTTATTTTTCGCAGCTTCAGTGTGGTTGGTCCCAGCATGGAAGCAACCTTATATACTGGAGACCGATTAATCGTTAACCGTGTTCCTGTTACTATAGCTCAACTTGGAAACAAGACTTACATTCCCGATAGAGGCCAGATTATAGTCTTTAAAAACCCACGATATACTGATGGGATTGGCGATGAATTCATTGTGAAGCGTGTTATTGGGCTTCCAGGAGAACGTGTTGTTTTAAAGGGTGGATACTACACTATATATAATAAACAAGATCCGAATGGTTTTAACCCCGACAATACTAACGGTGGTGGACCAGGCAGTCCGACAAGCGGCAATGGTGATTGGGTTGTCCCAAATGAAGAGCTTTTTGTGTCGGGTGATCATCGTCAAGGAAACTATTCATTCGACTCACGAAATGGGCTTGGCACGATCCCACTTTATGACGTAGTTGGTCCGGTCAGTTTTAGGTTATTCCCAATTAACAAGATTCGAACTTTCTAAGTCTAACCCAGCAGATTGTGTAGGCGTTCAAATTCATCTTGGTCTTTAAATTTAATTGTAATTTTACCTGAACCTTTTGCGTTTGTTTGGATACTGACATCTGTCTTTAGGCGTTTTTGTATTCGTTTTAATTGAATTTTGTACGGCTGTTCCTTGATTTGACGCTCTCTGGACATATTTTTGTCAGTTCGATTCTTTTTAAAATCAACAATTATTTGTTCAATTTTTCTGGCACTCAAATCTTCGCGAATTGTTTTATCTATGACTTTTTTTATTATGTCTTCGTCCATTCCAATAAGTGGCCTAACTTGGCCTTCGGTTACCAGTCTGTTTACAATCATTTCTTGGACATACATTGGCAATTTTAATAGTCGCATCTTGTTACTGACGGTACCGATTGACTTATTCCCTACCCTTTTACCAATTTGTTCTAATGACATATTAAATTGGCTATGAAGTTTCATGTACGCCGTGGCTGTTTCCATGTCGTTTAAGTCCTTGCGTTGTAGATTCTCGATTAAAGATACCTCTAGTCGATGTTGGCCGGTCAACGTCCTGACAAGAGCTGGTATTTTGTCTAGTCCGGCAATTCGCGAGGCATGTAATCGGCGTTCTCCGGCAACGACCTGATAGCCGTTTTTATGCGGTGTCACAATAATCGGCTGTAACACACCATGTTCACTTATAGAAACAGCTAGTTCCTCAATCCCCGGTTCGTCGAATTGTTTTCGCGGTTGATTCGGATCAATAATGATTTGATCAATTTTAATTTGACGTAGCTCGCTTACTTGATGATCCTTTGCAACCGTCGGGTCAAATGATTCATCTAATAAGTCTGTTGGTATTAGAGTCTCAAATCCACGACCCAAACCGTGTTTTGAACTGCGTGATTTAGATGTTGGCACGATCTAACACCTCCCTTGTCAGCGTTTTATAAGCCCGCGCACCCTTTGAAAACTTATCATACGCCCCGATAGGCAAACCGTGGCTTGGAGCCTCGGCTAAGCGTACGTTGCGTGGAATAACTGTTCCAAGAACTTTTCCGGGAAAATGTTTTTTTATTTCTTGATGGACCTGACCACCCAACGTTGTTCGTGTATCCATCATTGTCGGTAAAACGCCCAGTAGTTCCAGGGTTGGGTTCATCCCTTTTCTGATTAGTTTCATAGTTTCAAGCAGTTGACCCAGCCCTTCTAAGGCATAAAATTCAACCTGAACCGGTATTAAAACGTATTTGGCGGCAACAATCCCATTAACCGTCAGCAAGCTTAGGCTGGGTGGGTTATCGACAACAATCACATCATACTGACCGACACTCGATTCGATGGCAGTCCTTAGTCGTGAGAATCGTTTTTTTGCTTGAGCCAATTGAACCTCGGTATCTGCCAATTGAGGCGTTGATGGCGCCAAATACAGATTTTTGTATGATAACTGAATTACAACTTGGTCTAGGCTAGCCCGTCCCATAACTACGTCGGCCATCGTTAATTTCAAATCCTGTTTATTAATATTAAGTCCACTTGTAGCGTTGCCCTGTGGGTCAAAATCAATCACTAGGGTTTTTTTACCAGTTTTTGCAATGTAATAGGCCAAATTAACAGCAGTAGTTGTCTTACCTACTCCGCCTTTTTGATTAGTCACTGAAATTACAGTTGCCACGTGTTGATATTCCTCTTCTCTTTCGATTCATTATACCATGAGCATAAAAATAATTCCTCGCTGTGTGTGAGGAATTATTTGTTCAATTTGATATTATTTAATTGAAACAATTTCTATCTTGCTGTATT
>JAYSMZ010000018.1:0-68051 GCA_043724245.1 bacterium | reverse complement strand
TAAGTCAGTGGGCAGAGTATCGGATTAATAAGGCTAGGAGCAACGAGTCACGGAATACGGTCACTGTTTCGCTCTTCCATTCACTCAGGAATGACTGCTCAGTTTCGGAATTATTTAACAGAGATAGATACGCAAAAACCGCCCTTTTAGACGGTTTTGGCCTTGAAACTACATTACTGTAGTTTTGTAAAATTATTGCCGAACTAAGGAGTTAATTAGAGTAACTGATCAGGGAACTCGGTCAGCCTTTTTAACTGCTTTATTTGGCTCCGGCGACTGGACTCGAACCAGTAACCTCGAAGTTAACAGCTTCTTGCTCCACCATTGAGCTACGCCGGAATAGATTAATTATGCCATGCTCCACCTTCGCTGTACAGCGAAGAGCTACGCCGGAATAATTGATTTTATGTACTCTCGCCCCCTGCCTGATTTGAGACCTTTTTCTCTCTTCAGTGCTTCCGAGCGAGTGGGAAGTGACTCGGAATGAATCAATTCCCAATTACCAGGAAACCGTGACGTATATGATTTAAAAGTGTGTTCGTTATGTTGGCGTAGGCGAATACCAATATCCTCCGTTTGACCAACGTAATATTTGTTTGCTTCCTTATTGTAAATAACGTAAACGTAAAACATATCTTCTTGCTCCACCTTCGCCTTCGCTTTCGCTGTCCAGCGAACAGCGAAGAGCTACGCCGGTCCGCCATACGGCGGAACAATGGATATTATATCCCAAGACCCCTTGTAAAACAACTGGATTAATAAATGACTAAATCTATTTTTTTCCAAACAATTTGCCAAAGAATCCGGCAGGTTTTGGTGGTTCGACTTCGGCAGGTGCAGGTGAGGTTTGGAGTGGTTCAGGGTTTGGACCAGTCTCGGTTACTGGTGGCTGGAAAGAAACTGGTTCGGTTGGAGGAGTCGGTCGCGTTGACTCAACAGGTTCAGCTGGCGGGGTTGAAACAGGTGGCTCAGAAAAACCATCTACCGAAGGTGGGGTTGTTTCTGTAGGTGAAAATTCATCTTTAACAGCAGGTTCTTCTGGTTGCATCGGAGGCTGTGCCCCTGGCGTAAACTCTGCTTGTGGAACTTCTACGTTTTCTTCTGATACGTTATCGTCGTTTGGTTGCATATATCCCCTTTTCTAATAGTTTTAATGCTTACTTATAATATATCAAAATAAACGCTATAGGTATACTCATTTGTCTGTATTTTGTTTTTTTAAATAATCAATCAGCCGCGTTTTCATAGCCACATGCGCACCGTCAATTCCCAGAATCTTCAGTGTTCCAATTAGGACATATAGCTCGTCGAGTGATTCCTGGTTGTGCATTTTATCCAATTTATCAAACCGGCTAGTAATCGCATTAATCATCCATTTTTCCTGCGCAGGTGTCGGACCTTTCCGCATCGGCGCATCATCCAGATGAGTTGTGACTACTTCCAGTGACCTAGCCGAATTATCACGCTTTAGTAAATAGCCTTTTGTGATTAGCCCATCGATATGAACCGCAACCGTCGAAACAGATTTGTATCCTAGCGCCCTCATAATTTCGCGATAACTTGGTCCATAACCGTGTCCTTGGATAAAACCATCAACAAAATTGAGCAATTCCCTTTGCCTTTTAGTCGATCGCTCGTTTGGCATTACTTTTTTCTCCCCGCTTTACTAAAAGCTGTTGGAATTTTGCTATTGGCTTTTGGCAGTTCGCCACTTGCTATCTTCCAACTTCCAATAGCCAACCCCGCCAACCCCCACCAAATAATCGACACCGTGTCATCGGTCCAAACCGGCAAAAATATCCCGACTATCGCCAACCCTATGCCGCTTGCAAAGACCCCCAGTGCCAGCCAATCTTTTCGCAACTTCCATAACCTGGTCATAATTATGGCAAATATTGATATAAATAACGCCAATCCCAACCAACCTGCTTCATGGGCAACCAACAGATATTGATTTTCAATTATCTGTGCATTTTTGCCCAGTAGTGACGCACTCCCCGTACTTCCTATACCTGACCCCAACGGCTGATTCAATGTTTCGGGAAAACTATTGTTGATAGAGCTAATGTGACCTTCGTTAGAATTTACGCTACTAGCACCGTTCGGATTTTCGTGCAAAACAACATTTGAAACAAATGGTGTGTTACGTACCGTGAACAAACCACCAGCCGTCAAAACAAACAATGTACCTATTATTACCAACATTCTTGGAGTTAATTTGCGCCACTGCGTAACCGCCAGCACAACTATAACGGCTACAGCTGTACCGATCTGAGCACTTCGCGAATAGCTGGCCCACAACGATACAATCGCACCGACTATTAGAATTAGAAAGATAGTTTGCGACCATTTCTTTTTATCAACTTTTTTCTTGACAACCCAGGCGGCCAAAAGAGTTAAAACGATGCCGGCATATGCGCCCAAAGGATTCGGACCACGAAACGTGCTGTTTATACGAACGAATGCTTGGTTTTCATCAATTGTCAGATATGGACTAATCGTATCTAGATTATAACCAATATATTTCAAAACATCGTGTGGCAAAACAAACACTTGCAATAAACTAAATACGAAGACGACGAGAGCTCCACCGATACCAACTTTGATAAACAACTTCCGATAACCCGGATACAACGTAATTGCAATATAAACCAGTGCAAAATACAGAACAAAACGTAAATCAATCGCCAATCCCGCAACGCTAGCAGACAAGCCTTGATTCATGAATAATAACAGTAATAAATGTAGCGATGCATATGCAGCGATTGCGATAATTATCGGGTCCCGTAATATTTTCTTCCATTGCCCCGTTTTGTACATTAAATATATTGCCAACAAACCTGTAATCAGCATCAATATTTCTTTCCATGACTTTATCAACAAATCGTAATTAGGCCATAGTGTTCCAAGGGCAACTGAAAGTGGTGCATGAATAACAATCCCCCCAAAGATAATCAGAAGTAGCGTTACATATATTTTTTTTATAATATCTGTCTTGTTCGAATTCATCTTGTCTTCTAGTATAAATTATCTACAACTGCTTAGCTAATGGAATTTGGCTTTTGGCTATTGGCTATTGGCCTCGCCATCTTCTATATTCTATATTCCATATTCCACCTTCCATATTCCAATCCCTATCCCATGATATAATTGGGGTACTTATGATAGGTAGAAACACCAAATTTTACAACTTTATTTTAGTATTAGCTGACATTGTTACAATCTTGGGGTCGTTTTTACTGGCATACGTAATCCGCGTCAGACTTGACCATCGACCTCTGCTGTCCACAGTTTACGGTATAGATTATTTGAACGCCTTTCTTCTTATTATCCCGATTTGGATTTTAATTTTCGCCGTGATAGGACTTTACAAATCAAGTACCTATAACCGCCGTCTTGTCGAATGGTCAAAAATAGCCGTGGGTTCGTTTATCGGCATCTTATTAATTATTGGCTGGCAATATGTCAGCGATAAGACTATCATGCCCGCCAGGTTAGTTGCGGTTTATGGCCTGGTTGCCGCTTTTGTTTTGATTTTGGTCGAGCGCGAAATACTGCGATTGATTCGAAGTCTGATGTTCAGGTATGGCAAAGGCGTTAACCGCGTCCTGTTAATCGGTTCCTCTATTGCAACCAGCGATATTGCCTTAAATCTGGCTAATACTGTAAAAAGTGGTTACCATATTATTGCAATCGCCGGGCCTAAAAAAATAGTACCGGCAGAATTAAAAGTCCATCATTATTCATCAGTAGAAACAGCTTTACGCGACATTGAAACAAACAATATTACCGCAATTATACAGACTGATCTATATGATTCAACCGACAGGAACCAACTAATTCTCAGCGCCGCTCAATCAAATCACATCAGTTATAACTTTATTCCAGGTGAAGCCGAGTTCTATTCGGGTAAAAATACAATCGATGTCTTTTTGGGCTATCCAATGATTTCCGTTTATCAAACACCGTTAATAGGCTGGGGATCGATTGCCAAACGAATTTTCGATTTAGTTGCAGGCGTATTGATTACTATTATCCTATCGCCCGTTTTACTAGTAATATATTTAATAATGAAACTTACCGATCCAGGCCCGGCACTTTATATCAGCCCACGTCTTAGTCGTTTTTCAGAACCAATCGACTTAATTAAATTCCGCACAATGAAACATTTGCCCGGATATGAATTAAAGGACGCAGCCGAAGAGTTTCGTGCAATGGGACGCAATGATTTAGTTGTCGAATACGAAAAAAATCGCAAAGTCGAAAATGACCCTCGTGTTACTAGATTTGGTAGTTTTTTGCGAAAGACATCGCTTGACGAACTTCCTCAGATATTTAATGTACTGCGCGGAGATCTTAGTTTAGTTGGTCCCAGGCCGATTTTACCCCAAGAATCAAAACTGATAAAAGGCCGTGCCTCGTTGCTTCACAGTGTCAAATCCGGCATGACAGGAATCTGGCAAGTATCTGGCCGCAGTCAACTGTCATTTGATGAACGAATCGAACTAGAACTATATTACGCCCAGAACTGGACATTTTGGCTGGACATAAAAATCATGTTCAAAACAATTGGAGTGGTATTACACAAGAAGGGCGCAAAGTAGCAATTGGAAGGTGGCTATTAGAATATGGCAAATAACATAACTTCATTTGAAGACTTAACGGTTTGGCAAGAAAGCCAACTGTTTGCTGTCGGAGTATACAAAATAACAAAACATTTCCCCAAAGAAGAAATATTTGCAGTAACAAGCCAATTACGACGGGCAGCAAGTTCGATATCTGCAAACATAGCCGAAGGGTTCGGTCGCTCATCAATAAAGGATAAGCTCCGCTTTTATACAATGGTGTACGGATCGCTACTCGAGGTCAAAAACTTTCTGTATTTATCAGAAAAGCTTGGGTATTTACAAAAATCAGATTTAGATTTACTAATAACTCATAGCATTAGTTGTCAAAAACTAATAAATGCCTTCAAGTCAGGATTATCTAAATGAGCACGCCAAATTCCAATAGCCAAATTCCAATAGCCAAACAATCACCACGCGTGGTGATTGTGCACGATTGGTTGACTAATATGGGCGGCGCCGAAAATGTCGTTTTGGCTATGCATGATGCCTTTCCGGATGCACCAATTTACACATCAACCTATACGCCTGAAAAAATGCCAGCTTTTAAAAAATTGGATGTTCGAACAACTTATTTGCAAAAACTACCCGGGCCACTGCGCAAACTTCACAAATTTTTTCCAATGCTTCGCGTCAACGCATTTAATAAACTAGATTTGTCGCGGTTTGATATTATCCTCAGCAGTGCCAGCGCCGAATCAAAACAAGTTCAAAAGACACGCGAAGACCAAACTCACATCTGTTACTGTCACACGCCAATCCGGTATTACTGGAGTCATTACGATGAATACCGTCGTGATCCTGGCTTTGGCCGATTAAACTGGGTCGTCCGTTTAGCAATGCCATTGATGGTCCCACGATTAAAAAAAGCTGATTACAAGGCAGCCCAAAAAATCGATGTTTTTATAGCAAACAGCACCGAAACTCAAAAAAGGATAAAAAAGTATTACAACAAATTTTCTACAGTCATTCACCCGCCGGTTGATGTCGACAGATTTGAACCCGACAGGACTCGTGGTGACCATTATGTTGCACTGGGTCGCCAAGTTCCATATAAACGAATTGATTTAGCAGTAGCGGCCGCCACGAAACTATCAGTTCCGCTGTATGTTTACGGTAATGGTAGCGAGCATCAGCGGCTCGTCGATATGGCTGGACCGACAGTTAAATTTTACACTGACCGATTTGGTGATGCGTCCGATGACGCCGTAACGAATGCGTTAAATAGTGCCCGTGGCTACATTTTCCCAGCCGAAGAAGATTTTGGCATTGTTCAGGTTGAAGCATTGGCAGCCGGTGCACCGGTAATTGCATACAGCAAAGGCGGAGCACTTGATATTGTTGAGGACGGCGAAAGTGGCGTACTTTTCGATAAACAATCAGTTGAATCTGTCGTTGATGCCATTCGGCGCGCTCAGCAAATTGAATTTTTACCAGGCACACTCCGTCGCAAAGCCAAACGCTTCGATAAAAGTTTATTCATCACCAAGATAACCAAGATTGTCAAAGACAACTCTTAGTCTGGCGTTTGGCATTTTGCTATTAGAATTTGGCCAATAGCCACAAGCCACCTTCCATATTCCAATCTCTATATTCCAGATTCTATATTCTAATAGCCAAGCGTCACTCAACAGTGACGCTCTTAGCCAAATTGCGCGGTTGATCAACATCGTTGCCGCGTGCCACAGCTATATAATATGCAAATAATTGTTGTACAACATTTATTAAGATTGGTGCCAGAATATCCAGTTGAGTATTAACTCGAATAATTTCTTCGGACTTTATCGATTTTTTGCTGTTTGTTATAACAAAAATATGTCCGCCCCTGGCATTTACCTCTTCTAACGTACTAAGGCTTTTATCAAACAGCCAATTATCAATTAGCAGTGCTACTTCAAAAAACGAATCGTCTATTAATGCAATCGGTCCGTGTTTTAACTCACCCGATGCATATCCTTCGGCTTGAATGTACGAGATTTCTTTAAGTTTAAGCGCACCCTCCATTGCAACCGGATAAAGAGTATCACGTCCGAAATATAGCGCATGTTCGTACATTGCATAGCGCTTTGCAATACTAGCAATTTTATCTTTGTCTTTACTTACAATTTTTTCAATTTCATCAGGCAGTTTTGAAAGTTCCTGGATATACTTTGAGACTTCTTTTTTATCAGCGCCTTTGGCTTGGGCCAACTGAATGCCAAACATAATAATTGTCGCGATTTGTGATGTAAACGCCTTGGTCGACGCCACAGATATTTCCGGACCGGCATGTACGTAAACGCCGCCGTCAACTTCGCGGGCAATAGTTGATCCGACAGCATTAACGATTCCCAACGTTTTAATACCCCGCCGTTTTATTTCGCGCAGGCAAGCCAATGTATCAGCCGTCTCGCCAGACTGTGAGATAACTAGCGCAACTGTATTTTTGGGCAAATGGAATGACCTGTAACGAAATTCTGATGCCGCGACCACGTCAATTGTCAGCCCATCGACTAATTGTTCCAAATAATATAACCCCAGCAGTCCGGCGTAATAGGCCGTTCCGCAACCGATAATAACAATGTGCTCGATTTTTCGCAGCTCGTCGGGACTTAGGTTTAATCCACCCAAATTCGCGACTTTATCTTTTACATTAATTCGTCCGCTTAGGGTCGATTGCAGAGTCGATGGCTGCTCGCAAATTTCTTTTAGCAAAAAGTGGTCGTAGCCTTGTTTTTGGATTGCTTGCATGTCCGTTTCAATGGTTTCGACTTTACATGAAATCGGTTGTGCTGACATGTCGCGTAATTCTACACCGCCCCCACTGCAGATCGCCATTTCGCCGTCATTTAAATAAATAGCCTTATCGGTAAACCCGATTAAGGCAGATGCGTCACTGGCTATATATGTTACATTGTCGCCAACACCGATAATTAGCGGGCTACCCGATCGTGCAACGACGATTTCTTCCGGATTACGAACCGATATAACTGCAATACCGTATGTACCAACAACCAGTTTTAGTGCTTGGTTCACAGCATCCGCCAAAGTAGTATTTTGGTCGTAAAGCGAATTAATCAGTGCCGCTAAAACTTCGGTATCAGTATCTGTAATAAATTTATGTTTTATTAACGTGGCTTTTAATTCTTTGTAATTTTCGATAATGCCATTATGAACCAAATAAATATCGCCGGCTTTGTGCGGATGAGCATTTCTTTCAGATGGTTCGCCGTGTGTCGCCCACCGCGTATGACCAATCCCAATTTTATCGGTCGAAAATTTCGCCGTACGGCGAATTGAATTTGTCAGTTCTTCTAATTTTGCAACCTTTCCCTTTGCTCGTATCATGGTTGCCTTGTTATCCGCGCTAATTGTAACAATCCCAGCGGAATCATAACCGCGGTATTCCAAACGATGCAGTCCGCTGATTAAATAGTTCTTTGCTGATTTTTCACCAACGTATCCGACTATTCCGCACATAATTATCCTCGACTATTAACTTTTGAAAAAAGAGGGGACAGAAGTTTAATCAATTGTCCCTCGTCACCATTATACGCTTTTATTGAAGCCTGGATCGCCTGGCCGGGGTCCAACTCGTCCCATGCAACATGACGTCCACTGCGCCCAGCTAACAGTGAAAAAAACACGCGTTCAGCTCGTCCATTACCTTCGCGAAACGGGTGTAATATATTAACTTCGGAATAATAATGAGCAAATCTGGCTATATATTTTTTATCGTCCAAGTTATCTAAATATTTTTCCGACTTTAGTTCATCAAATAAATTTTCGGCCGCCTGCACCAAATACTCAATTGGTGCAAATCGTGTATTGTCTTTGGCCATTTCAACAGTACGTAGTTTTCCGGCCCAATCATAAATACTGGCAAACAGACGTTTATGAATGGCTTGCAGATGTTCCAGATCAAAACTACCTGGTATTGGGTGATCGTTTAATGTTGCAATGACTGCAACCGTTATTTCAGCTTCGATTTGTTCTAAAGTTTTTAAATCTTTGGCCCCGAATAGATTCCTTAATATCCCCGTTACTGAATCGATATACGGGTCTTTTTCTAGCTGGTAAGCCATAATCTGCTACCTGTTGGAACGCGCTAAAATAGACTCGACTTCGCCCATTACACTTTCGTGCAACTGGCTGGCCGATATCTTACCTGATGAATAATTTCGCAAATGTTTACTGGTGCTGGCACTCGGTCGCAGCCCTTCGCAGCGGATAGATCCTATAGCTGCCCTAGTGGCCTGCTCGCGACCGTTGTTTGCGGTGTTTTGTTTTTTCATGCTCATACTATTATACTATAAAACCTTACTAATTTCAATCATTTCGTTTATGTTTTTCCGTATTTCCTATTACCCTGTAATATTATCAATCAAAGATTTGATTTATCAAATTTTTTTAATGGTCGTTTCGATTGTAAATAATTTTTGTCTGATATTACACTTCTTCCTAATTCTTTCTCAGTTTCTGTGCGGGCTTTGCCGGCGACTGATCCGCCGCGTTTCGCCACATTTTTGTTTGCAGGCATATTATCAGGTTTTTCTTTTTTAGATATTTCTGTCGTTGCCGTTTCGGCCAGCATATTCAAGACTAATTCCAGATTAGTCATATTATCACGCAGATTTTCTTTTTTTAATCCCTTTAGTTGCTTGTACTCTTTTGTCGTAAGCCCCGCCCACGCTTTGGTAATCTCATTTGTTAAAATAGCATATTCCAGACCCTCTTTGACACCTCGATTATCCCATTCGTCAGTCAGATCTTTGCGGATTTCGATACTTTTAAGTCGTTGGTTTATCCATTCTCTACTATAGCCCTTTTGTAGGTATGTTTTAAGTGCGCGACTTATCGCCAATTCGGGATCTGCCGTTTCTTCCAATCGTTCGTATCCGACACGAGCCAGCCATAATTTGAATGGTTCAGCATTTGGCGAAGGAATTGATTGAATTAGACGAAGCATAGTTTCGGTATCGGCGACATCGGTTATGCGCATTTTACCGTCTTCAGCCAGCATCTTCAAACCGTTACATTTTGTAACGGTTTCATTTGAGCCTTCGTCAATTAGTCGTTTTTTCAGAACACGCCAGTATACCTGAGGATTATTACTATTCGTTAGAACCGAAATAACGTCAACAACGGAAAAATACCAAAACTCATTATCTGCATCCCAATGACGGCGTATTTGTGAATCACCAAAGATTGTGATTGATTGATTTGTCATATTCCCTCACTACTCTAATATGATTATACCACGAATTAGTAAGTCATTAACCTTTTTTTAAGCTAGTTTTAATATACTCTAAAATACACTCCCATGGGTTCATTCCGCTCAATGCCATATTCCAATAGCTAACAGCTATATTCTATTCGCCGTACGGCGAAATTACTGATGTAATTTTTTAGCCACTTCCCCCGTCCGATGACTGACATCCTTCCTAGATATTAATATGCCGTCTGGCGTATTTACGACAACAACATTGTCCAGGCCAATAACAGCGATCGGTTTTTCGCTCTCTTCGTTTCTGACAAATACGTTTTCGACATCGATGGCGTGAATGTTTTCGCCATAAAAGTAATTACCTTTTTCGTCCTGAGGTACGACATCGTGTAAATCCTTGAATGACCCGATATCCATCCAGTCAAAGCTGGCAGCAACAACGGCTAGGCTTTTGGCTTTTTCAATCAGTGCAATATCAATAACTTGGCTGTCAAACGCCAGATATACATCGTTATATTCCTTACTCCCAATTTTTGCGATTGATTCAAGCTTTTCAAAATGTTTCTGTAAGTCCGGAGCAGATAGTTTCATCTCATCCAGAAAAGTATTGACTGAACCAACAAAATATCCGCAGTTCCACAAATAATTGCCTGATTCCATATACCGCTTTGCTTTTTCAAAGTCTGGTTTTTCCTTGAAAGATTTGACATTAAAAACCCCGTTGCCGGCGTTTATGACACCGTTGCGTTCAATATACCCGAATCCGGTTGATGGAAAGGTTGGCTCGATGCCAATTAAAGTAACCTGATTTTCAGCGCTTGATACCTTTGCTGCTGTCGAAAACGAACGTGTAAATCCGCCGACATCGCGGATATGATGGTCAGAATGAATAAAAGCAATCGGCTCGTCATGGTCGTGATATCTTCCGATAACATCCAACGCAAACAATATGCAATGGGCAGTACCGCGTCGACCAGGTTCGATTAAAAATGCACTTTCAGGTAATTCTGGCAGTTGAGCGCGGACCAAATCCGAATGACCAGCTTCGGTAACGACATATATTGTTTCGCTAATTTTTGATGCTCGGTCATATGCCGTCTGCAACAACGTGCGTTTGCCTGTTAATTTTAATAAATGTTTTGGGTATTTAGGGGTTGATAGTGGCCATAGGCGGGTCCCGGACCCACCGGCAATAATAACTGTAATCATTGTTTTATTATAACCCATGTGCTTCACATAGCCTCGAAAAATTATTTTTGATTTTATAATGGGAAGCGAAGTTAAGCTAGGGGTTGCACCCTATTTTTGTTACCCTCATATTATGACCAGTGCTATTATGTAATTCTATGGTGCTTTTTACATTTAGTTTTATTGTTTTGTATACACCATTTATAGGGTTGGTTCCACTGGAGATTCCGTCAACTTTTGGGTCCAAAAATGCTGTTTCAGTCGGTACGGACATTTTTATATCAAAACAAACGTCCGTTGCAGTATTTAACATTTTCCCTCGATTGGATTGAATATTAAAAATAGACCCCTGCATGGCTTCATATTGCCAATCAAATACTGAGTTAATTATGGTCGTATTGCGGGCAAATCCTTCCCCAAGTTCAATAACAAAAGTTGATGGGGTCACATTAATTAGACTCAAAACCGCAACATCGTCATTCTTCACAGTTGGAGTAAATTCTGAAATATTAAATTGTGGTTTCGTTGCTGTGTATATTACATTTGCATTAGGAATTTTCTCGATCTGTTTTTTATCATATCCGTGGATCACTACAGCGTCCACCCCTAAAGCCCTTAAAACTGGTAGGGTTTGAGGGTCTGATAGGTTTTTTAACCCAGATTTTAATGTCTCTTGAGGACTATATGACAAAGCACTGTTAAATACTTTTTTCTTATGAACTACTTGCATTGTCAAATAGTAGGCTGTTGCATTCGATTCACCCCCACTCCTCTCTAGAGGATATTCTGCTAAAGTCTTTATACCATTTTGATTTTTCAACCACGTATAAGCTGGAGGAACATCTTTGTTGTAATTAAACGTACTCAAACTATTTCCGCTAAATGGCATAAATGCTTGATACTCAACCATTACCCCTAGGCAAATTAGAGCAAACAGAATTGCAATTAAACGATAATATTTTTTCAGATCAAAATGCTGATAAAAATATGCTATTACAATTGAAGATAATACGACCAGGGAAATATTTACTAACACATAGACCCTAGCTAGTGTTCTCCAGGTTGAAGTTATTGAAAGAATTATGAACGACGGGGTGGGAATAATATTATGATAGATAAGTGGCGGGAAGCCGATTGCTATAGAAATAACTGCCAAAGAAATCATTCCAACAACAACCATTTTAGGGTTATAGCCAAACCTCTTATCAAGACCCAGTCTTCTCTTATTTAGCATTTCCCAAAGAAATATGATAAACCCTACTGTAGTAATAAAAACTAACGTCAAACTTAATCCTACAGAATCTTCGCCAATCCCGCACGAAAAATTATCTCTTAAATTATTAATTGTCCCAATATAGCGGTCTTTCCCAATCACTTTTTCAAAAACTGGGTTTAAAACAAATGGTACTAAATATTCATGAGGCCAATTACTACAAGCCTTCGCTTCAAATAAGACATTGCCACGCGAGGAAGCTACGTTTGAGTTAATCTGTCCTGCCTGTGACGAGAACACAAAAGCGAGGGGCAGCACAAGGAGTACTATTAATAATAATGAAAGCAACAAGAGCCTGAATTGTTTTATCGTCTCTATATTTTTTATTTTATTATTTAACTTCCAAAAGTTAATAGTAATGATTTTTCTATACACTATTAGCCAGGCCAAACCTAAAGATCCTAAGGTTATTGCTGCTAAGAGGGAAAAATATGGGTCAAAATAAACTGCAATTGCGAACACGATGCTTAAGTAAGCAACGTCTCTTTTCCTTTTTAATTTTAGTAATCTATAAAACAACCATATGATTCCTATAAAAATTGCTTGATATCCGTAACTCGGATGCCCTCCAATTTTCATTTGATAATACGGTGTAAATGACACCGCATAACCAGCAAGAAGTGCAATCCATCTTTTACGAGTAACGGCAAAAATAAACCCAAACATCGCTAAGGCGCTCAATAAGAAGCCAATCATATTTATTATGTTATAACCACACACAGGACCGGCTACCGCCATCGAAGTCCTGATAAGAGCGGTTTGGCCAATAAGACTATAGCCGATAGGGCTATTCAGATTGTCACCAAAAGGAGCATTTGTCATGTTTGTGTATGAACCGATTAAACCCTGGTCCTCCGGTAAAGTAGCCCTCCATATCGGTCCGGCAGTGTTGTCGCCAAAACCATACACGGTATTAGCGCACGAGGTAACTGACGGTCCCAAATAATAAAAGGTAAAAAACATATAAGTTAAAATTGTAAATAATATGAACCAATTTTTTTTCAAGAAAGAATATATGATTCTTAAATCGAATTTTGTTTTAGTCACTAGACCAAATCCTTATGTAAATTAATTATTGAACAATTGTGAATATATGAAAGCACATGATACCTTATAATGTTATAATTCTCTTAATGCTAACCACTATTGTATCAGTTATTGTGCCTACGAAAAACTCAGCAAAAACGCTGGGGGCTTGTCTTGAGTCAATCAAAAATCAAACCTACGAACACATAGAGATAATTGTCATAGATAACTTTTCGTCAGACAAAACACCGAACATTGCAAAAAAATATACAAAACTATTCTACTCGAAAGGCCCTGAACGAAGTGCCCAAAGAAATTTTGGCGTGAGTACGGCAACTGGTAAATATGTCATCATTATAGATAGTGATATGAACCTATCCTCGAATGTCATCCAAGAATGCGTAAAAGTAATGGAGGACAATCGCAAAATTACAGGCTTGGTAATACCGGAAGAATCTTTTGGTGAGGGTTTTTGGGCTCGATGTAAAAAACTAGAAAGAAGTTTCTATGTCGGGATACCATATATGGAAGCTGCTCGATTTTTCAAAAGAAGTGATTATTTAAAAGTTGGTGGTTATAATGAAAAAATGACAAGTGGCGAGGATTGGGATTTGTCGCAAAGAATCGAAGAATTAGGAGAGATTGATCGCGTCGGTAGTTTTATCTATCATAACGAGGGACGCATTTCTCTTTGGAAATCAATAAAAAAGAAGTTTTACTACGCTGAAAAATTTACAAAATATAAATATTCGAATAAATCGGCAGCAAATGTTAGTCAACAAACCAGTATTATCGGTCGATATCGACTCTTTTTTTCAAACCCAAAAAGGTTATTCAAAAACCCAATAATTGGCATAGGGATGTTATTTATGAAAACCTGTGAGTTTGGTTTTGGTGGTGCCGGTTACTTGAGGGCTAAAATACAAAAAAAATGATGAAAAAAAGTATATTTATATTTGTTATCCTTAGCATCGTTGCTTCGGCGCTAAATTATACGGCTTACCCGTTATTTGGCCGTATCTTGCCTCCACCTGAATACGTTATTATCACAGTTTCTTTATCTTTATTTACTCAAATATCAACATTCTTGTCATCAATTTTGGCAATAACAATCGGCTTATCAAAAAGTGAAAATAATAGTCAAACAAACAATAAGATTGAGTTGCTACAAGCGTTTTTATTTAAAATATTCCTATTGGTGGCTGTAATCTTTTTAATAATTTCTCCATTTGTAATGGACAAAATACACACGCCTGTGCTCTTTGCATTACCAATATCTTTGATGATGCTTTTTTCAATCCCTATCGTAATAATATCCGGGTACTTTAACGGTAAAAACAAAATGGTTAAATTAGGTTTGGTTGCCTTGATTTCTGCTAGCTGTCAATTCCTAATCGGAATTACGACTTCGATTATCAGCCATAATGGTTTGATAACGATGCTGTCTATGACAATTGCACAAATTATTACAATTATAATAATTTTCTACTTGTTTTCCAGTGAACAACTTCCTAAAATAACCAAGTCGTTAAAAACCCCGATCAGTGAACTTAGGAATAAACATATGGGTCCTATTATCAGGTATGCTGCGTTGACTTCCGTTGCAATAATGGTTATAGGCTTGACCCAAGTAGCTGATTTACTAATTATGCAGAACCTCGAACATATTGATATTAAATTTTACACTGATATTTATGTGATTAGTCGTGTTGTCTTTTTTGCTGGCATGATATTTATTTGGCCATTCCTTGGAGAAATAAATATAAATAATTACCCCTTAAATCGTAAGCCATTTGCTAAAGTAATTAGCTACTTTACTGTTATCACACTGGTCGCAATTATTGTGTTGTTCTTTTTTGGGAACCTACTGGCCTCTGCACTATTCGGAGTAAATTATAGCCCACAACTGATTAGCACTATAGGCATACTCTCATTTCTTTATAAATTCTTTTTACTAATCATCACTGCTGTTGTTTTATATTTTGTAGTCCTACGAAAATATATTGCAGTTTGGATATCTGCCGCAACCGGTGGTTCGATATTTATCTTTTCTGAGGTTATTGGAAAATATTCTAATATGTCTACAGCCTTGGTTGGTCTTGATGCCATTACATGCGCCATTGCAATTGTCGGTATTATCTTCGTGATAAATGCCCATACGCAGATAATTAAAGATTAAAGTAACCCGTTCAGATTTTGCTTTTATAGGGATATTATATATAATATTCAGAGCATGATAAAGCTTATTAAAACAACATTTTATAATGAATCAGACACGAAAGATAAGTTGATTTCTTTTATTAAAAGTGCCGAAATGCTTAGTTTTGGTCAACAGTGCAGAGAGTTTGAAAAAAGATTTGCTAAATGGCAAGGACGCAGGCATTGTATATTTGTTAATAGTGGTAGTTCAGCAAACCTAGCCACTGTTCAGGCATTGCTTAATATCGGCAAAATTAAAAAGGGCGATAACATTGGTGTTTCTGCGCTCACATGGTCTACGAATATAATGCCATTAATCGAATTAGGATTAACTGTCGTCCCTATTGATGTTGAAATTGATACTTTAAATGTTTCTAGTAATCAATTACAAAAAACACTCAAAAAAACTGAAATAAAAATGCTCTTTTTAACCAATTTACTTGGTTTTTGTGATGACATTGATAAAATACGTGATATTTGCGAAAAAGATAATATTGTACTAATCGAAGATAACTGTGAATCACTTGGCACTATCTACAAAGGTGAAAAACTTGGTAATTATGGCCAAGCCAGTACTTTTTCATTTTATGTCGGTCATCATATGTCTACTGTCGAGGGCGGCGCCGTTTGCACAGACGATGATGAAATAGCCGAGATGTTAAGCCTTGTCCGAGCACATGGTTGGGATCGTAACCTAGCCGAAAAAACCCAACAAGAGATTCGTGATAAACATAATGTAAATAGCTCATTTTACTCACGATATACTTTTTACGATTTAGGTTATAATTTACGACCAACGGAAATAAACGGCTTTATTGGTAACACTCAAGTCCCATACCTGGATGAAATTGTTCAAAAACGTCAAGAAACTTTCTTGGAAATCGCTGACAAGATTTATACACAAAAGGATAGGTTCTATCCGGTCCGATACAACCATATCGATTTAGTCTCAAATTTCGCATTCCCTGTCATATGCAAAACTAAAGAGATTCGTGATGAATTAGTGGAAAAATGTATCGGAAAACTAGAATTAAGACCAATCGTAGGTGGAGATATGACGAAACAACCATTTTTCAATAAATACGAAAAGGGTGATTTCCCAAATGATTCAAACGCCGGGTTAATACATGAACAAGGTTTGTATTTCGGAAACAATCCGGAGTTAACTGATGAGGAGAAGAATGAGATTATCGCAATATTTTCATGATATTTTCTGATCTACTTGATAGTTATGATAAATTCGAAAAAGAAATCAATTCCCGACAAAAAAAGTATGCATGTATTGTTTACGGGTTTAGTTTCTCCAAAAGTACTGACCGGAGGAGATCAACTTTTTATTGACATTGCTCCACGCCTTCCGAAAGAGATAAAAATTATAATTATCACACCACACTTTGCAAAAGCCCATTGGGATAATGTTGACCAATCAAATATTGAGTTTAGGTTATTACCCCATAATAGATTTGAGTGTGAAGATAACCCGATATACATTTTCCTATCTTATGTAGTCAGGGCATGGCAGGTATTTTGGATATTAAAGAAAGAAGATATTCAAACAATTTACTCTTGTTCTGATATTGCATATGCGGATATTTGGCCTGCTTTTTTTATTACCAGGAAAAAATCTGGGATTAGGTGGTTAAGTAGAATTTATCATATAATATTACCTCCTAAAAAACGACAAGGAAATTATGCAGTAAATGCACTTGCTTATAGCCTACAAAGGCTTAGTTTTTGGATGATGAAAAAAAGAAGCACCAAGATACTAGCACTGAACTTAAAGCTTTACGATGAAGTAATTGCCCTAAATTTCCCAAAAGAAAAGCTTGATATTTTGAGTGCTGGGATTGATTTTCAAGCAATAAATAATTTCACTTCCAAGAAAAAGTATCCTTACGACGTTGTCGTTTTAGGACGAATTGCCCCAGTAAAAGGAATCTTTGATACTGTAAAAATATGGAAAATAGTTCACGCTTCAAACCCTAAACTCAAATTAGCTTGGATTGGTGGCGGGGGCGATAATTATAGAAAACAGTTGTCCAAACAATTAGAAGAAAACTCCCTAGAGGATAGCTTTTCTTTATTGGGGTTCATCGATAAAGATGAGGTTTATAGTATATTAAAAAGCGCCAAAGTTTTTTTGTGCCCCGATCACGAAAATGGGTGGGGACTGGCTGTTTGTGAAGCAATGTCGTCTGGACTCCCTGTGGTGTCTTATAACCTTGATATCTTTGGTGGAGTGTATAAAAAAGGATTCAAAAGCGTTGGCTTGTTTGATACGGATAGTTTTGCTAATGAGATTATTAAATTATTTAAAAATGATTCTAAAAGAAAAAAGATGGCCGAAGAGGCTGTTGAACAAGCAAAACAATTTGATCACCAAAAAGTCATTGATGACTTAGTCAGATATTTAAAATAAAAATCTTTTAATAATTATTAATTTTACTTGAACCTTATCAACATATCAAATATATCATCTTCAGACCCAAGACCACTACAATAACAAATATCATACTCCCCCCACTGTTTCTCCATTAACGTCATCATCTCAGAATGCATGTAATCTTTTTCCCTCGTTAAGCCTGAAAATTCCATAAAAAGATATTTGCAACTGATACCAGCGAGCCCTTTTATCGCGTGGAATTCGTATCCTTCGACGTCTACTTTAACTAAATCATATTTCTTTCGCTTTGTTAAAATTTGCGGGCTTGAAGTTATGCTAATCTCTTGAGATATACTGGCATCTTCGCCAGCATTCTGTTCTAGAACAGATCCAATACTTGTACGGTTCGGATTAAAATGCAATACCTCTTTTGTATCAGAATCGCCAAGTCCATAATTAAAAAGAGTAATATTTTTTTTGAATTCAACATTTTTCATTAATAATTTATATGCATATCTGTTCGGCTCAAACACATCAATTAGTGTTTTACCCTTTAGTATATAATTTATAGTAAGAGTAAACTGACCTAGGTTCCCTCCTATATCTAAAACGGTTTTGGGGTGTTTATGCATATTTGCAATTACACTCGTATAAACTTCATAAGGATAGCTTTGTAGTATTAAGGGGGTAGCAATATTATCATAATATAGTGTTGAGCCAAGGTATTTGATTTTCTTTTTTCGCATAACATACGACAAGACTATGCTACCGTAATATGAAAACTTATCCCCTCTTCTCACACCATTAACTTGCAGCCATTCCTTATTACGTCTAATAAGCTTAAGGTTTTTTATATAGTGCAACGCTGTCAATTTACTCATTCTTACCCCAATTATTAAACAAATTAATTAATAGCCATTATACAGTTAAAGATAAAATTGTTACAATAGTGGATATTATGAAAGAAAACCAATTACCACTGATTAGCGTCATCATCCCTGTCTGTAATGAAAGAGAAAACCTTGAATGGCATCACAAAATAATCGTTAATACGTTAGATGCAGTTGAGATTAAATACGAAATTATATACATCGACGATGGGAGTAGTGATGATTCTTTGGACATAATAAAAATTTTCTCGAAACAGGATAGACGAGTTAAATATACGTCTTTTTCTAGAAACTTTGGTAAAGAAGCAGCAATCTCTGCCGCAATGAAAAAAGCAGTTGGCGATGCGGTGTTTATAGTTGATGCAGACGGCCAGTACCCAATAGGACTAATCGATAAGTTTATTGAAAAATGGCGAAGTGGGTACGAAGTTGTTATAGGAGTTAGAGAAAGTAACCAGGGTGAGGGGTTCATAAAATCCATTGGATCAAAGCTTTTTTACCTGCTGTTAAAAATAGTCGATAATAGTCGAGAAACAATACCCTCTTCTACGGATTTTCGCCTTATTGACCGCAAAGTAGTTGACCAATACAATGCACTCACTGAACGAAATCGAATATCGAGAAATCTAATTGACTGGCTTGGATATAAACGCTCTACCATACCTTTTCGCGCAAACGCTCGACATGCCGGAAAAGCCAGTTATTCATACAATAAGCTTGTAAAACTAGCCATTGATGGGACAATCAAACATTCAACACGTCCGTTAAAGCTAATCGGCGTCTTGGGGTTGTTAATTTCTGCCGTGTCTATACTGCTGATGATATCCCTTTTAATTGAAAAATATGTATTTGCTGACCCATTGAACCTAGCGGTAACAGGGACTGCGTTTTTAGCGATGTTCCTTAGCTTTTTAGTTGGGGTTGTGTTAGCTTGCCAAGGTTTGTTGGCACTGTATATTGAAAACATATATTACGAAACCCAAAATCGACCGCTTTATATAATTCGAGAAGAGTGTGAGTGAAAATCCTTTGGTTGACATGGAAAGATAGGCTACACCCTCTCGCGGGTGGAGCTGAGATCGTTTCCGGTGAAATTATGGATCGATTAGTACGTGATGGTCACGAAGTTAAAGTCATCACTGCCAGATATGCCAGTTCATCGGTTCAAGAAACTATTGGCGGTATAACAATATTGCGAGTTGGTAATCGATACAGCGTATATGCAAAGGCTAGAAACCTATATAAGAAAGACTTAGACGGATGGGCTGATATTGTAATCGATGAAATGAATACTCTGCCCTTTTGGAGTGGTTTTTATAATAAAACAAAAAATTTCCTATTGTGCTACCAGCTGGCTCGCGAGGTATGGTTTCATCAAATGGTATTTCCCTTGTCCAGGATTGGTTACATGTCAGAACCTTATATGCTTCGTAGATTATCCAAAGGCTACCCTACTACAATTACCGAATCACAAAGCACCAAGAAGGATATGGAAAAGTACGGTTTTCGAAATGTAAAAACATTTCGCGTTGGTATGGCACTACAACCATTAAGAAAATTGGGGATTAAAAAGAGTAATATTATTCTTTCTTTGGGAGCAGTTAGGCCGATGAAGCGCACGTTGCATGCCGTAAAAGCGTTCGAGATTGCGAGAGACAAAAATAGTAGCTTACGAATGATTGTTGCGGGGGATAATATGGGATTATATGCTAGAAATGTAATTAAATATATAGATAAATCACGTCACGCAAGCGCAATCAAGGTCATGGGGCGGGTATCAAGTGCAAAAAAAAATGAATTGATGCAACAAGCCGGCATCATATTAGTAACATCCGTGAAAGAAGGTTGGGGATTAATCGTGACAGAGGCAAACAGCCAAGGAACGCCAGCTATCGCATATGACGTAGACGGGTTAAGGGATAGTATTAAAAGTGGTGAAACCGGCCTTTTGTCCCCCGATGCGAACTACCAATCAATGGGAAATCAAATAGTAAGTTTATTGTCTGATACAAATAAATACGAGTTATTGAGAAAAAATGCCTGGCAATGGAGCAAAGAGTTTACGTTTGAAAACTCATACCGAGACTTTCTAAATATAATCACTCATTAGGCTCCGATATACGCCTGTTTCTATTATTTAGATTATATCTAATACATATGGTATAATAAGCCCATAATATAAGAAAATAAACATATCACTATGAAAATTGAAAAAAGAAAAAGTAAAAAAAGAACAGTTGTCATAATTGTTGTTGCGATAGTGTTATTGGTCACGGCAAGTGCTTTTACATATGTTTATGCCATGAATGGTAAATTGTTCGGCTGGGAAGCTCAAAAGGCACAGAATAAATCAAATAACCAAGGTACTGTAAATAATGGCCCCGCTACTTCAGAACAACAGAAAGCCGGTTCTGCAGCTAAGTCCGGTTCAAAAGAAACCCCGCCCGCTCCAGCCCCAATCCCAGGAAGCAACCAGAAAAGCGTTCAAGTATTAATCACTTCTGCGAATCAAAATCAGAGTGGTTCACCACTTGTAATTAGCTCTCAAATAGGAGCTGTTGTGGATAGTGGTACATGTACCCTCACACTAACAAAAGCAGAAGAAACAAATGTTACGAAAACTGCCGGGGTACAGGCCCTTGCTAGCACTTCGACCTGTCAGGGTTTTGACATACCGGCATCTGAACTCTCTGTCGGTACTTGGCATATTCTTCTTGAATATTCTAGTTCTACACTAACCGGGTCTGCCGCCAAAGACGTAGTGATAAAATAGGGTTATGGTAGCTAGAATGGGTTTATCGACAAAATCAATAAAAAACAAAGCCTCACTTATCTTGATGGCTTTGACAGTCGTTACCCTATTAGTATTAGTGCTTGCCGGTGTTAGCCATGCCACGGCAGTAATTGGCTTTGACCCCGGTAGAATTATTGATGATATAATTTTTACTAACAATAATTCAATGAGCGTTAACCAAATACAAGTTTTTCTTAATAATAAAGTACCAGATTGTGATACAAACGGAACACACCCAGCATCTGATTTTGGGCGTTCAGACTTAACTCACGCACAATACGCCGCTACCAGGGGGTGGCCAGCACCGCCTTATCCTTGCCTGAAAGATTATAATGAAAATGGCTTGGGTACTGCTCAAATTATTTATAATGTTGCCCAACAGTACCAGATTAATCCGCAGGTTTTAATTGTCCTTCTGCAAAAAGAACAGGGCTTGGTTACAGATACATGGCCACTGCCTGTACAATACCGTTCAGCAACCGGGTATGGATGCCCCGACGGTGCGGCATGCGATAGCCAGTATTATGGCTTAACTGCCCAACTATATTGGGCGGCAACAATGTTCCATGCTATTGAAACGAATAACCAAAATTGGTCTAATCCTTATCGTTCTGGGACAAGTTGGTATACACCATATGTTTTAGGTAATAATTACATATTATATAACCCAAATACCGCATGTGGCGGTAGTACGGTGAACATTCAAAACCGAGCAACACAAGCACTCTATAATTACACAACCTACCAACCAAATCAGGCGTCATTAAATGCAGGCTATGGCACCGGTGATTCGTGTAGTTCACACGGCAACCGTAATTTTTATTTATATTTTAGTGATTGGTTTGGCGGAACAACTACAGCGGCGACTTATGGTTATAGCATAATTTCGAAAGAAGTTTATTCTGATAGTGGATACCAAAATAAACTATCCGATTCGCCAACAATTGAACCTAATCAGGAGGTTTATATAAAACTTTCTGTAAAAAATACTGGCAACCAGACGTGGAACAAAGAAACCCTGCGCATAGGTACGGAAAATCCAAAAGAAAGAATATCTGTCTTTGAGGATGGGTGGTTAAGCCCTACCAGGCCCGCCGCAATGAACGAAAACACCGTAGGCGGTGGCGGTACGGCAACCTTTTCTTTTAAAATGAAAGCTCCCCCATCTATCGCAAGTTACCAAGAAACGTTTAGCGTACTGATTGAAGGACAACGTTGGCTGGACGGGACATTTAATATGCCAATCACAGTTGCATCGTCAAGTCCATATTATTCAACTCAGATCTTATCATTTGAGACGTACGCTGATAGTTTAATGTCACGCAAGCTTAGTCCCAAAAATATAACAAACTATACGGGGTCAAAAGTTTATGTAAAAGCAATAATTAATAACACTGGAAACCAAACGCTACCGGCTGATTTAACTCAAATTGCCACGACAAATCCACTCGACCATGCAAGTATATATAGCGATAGTAGTTGGCTAGCTCCATCCCATAGTCGGGCAGCCAAGGCTCAAGAGGGAAACATATTACCCGGAAAAACTGGGACCTTTACCTTTTCTCTCACTTCTCCAGGTACACCACAAGCGCGAAACCAAGAACAATATGGACTGGTTATAGAGGGTAACAGATGGCTAAGTGATAATATCGGACAAGTTTCCATTCAGACGCTACAACGCCCACCGTTAGTATTAAACGCAAACCAAACCCTAGAGGTTGGCCAAGCCTTAATGTCTAGTGATGAAAGATACCATTTAGACCTCCAGGGTGATGGGAACCTGGTACTTTATTCGCCCACAAGAGCAGTCTGGGCAAGCTGGACTGTAGGCAAGAGTGGCACTAAGTTAGTTATGCAGAGTGACGGCAATTTGGTGCTATACCGCACAGACTGGGTACCGGTTTGGGATTCACATGGTGGAGGCAGGGGCTCTTCAAGATTAATACTTCAATCGGACGGTAACCTTGTTGTTTATGCGCAACCATGGCAACCAACTTGGTATTCAGCAACATATGGTATTTAATAGCAAAAACCAACCCCTTGAGACATCTTTTTCTAGGCATCGTTAACTTTTTATATATGTGTTTTATACCCATAACAGGAAGATATTACTCTTTTGGGTTACTCTACGACATGATATATAATGGTGTACAACTAAATATATGAAAAACTACAAGAAAAATAATATCAAAATATTTATTGACGCAGAAGTTATTGTTTTTAAACATTTTTCTGGAATTGGTCATTATATGTTGTCTTTGTTAAAGGCTGTCGATAATTTATTGAATCTTGATGAATATTCACACCTTAAAATAACAATAGGCGTTCCTCATCACGACAAAGACAAACTAACTAAATTTGAATTCAATAATTTTAAAGTAAAACTGATGCCATTGTCGGCACATAGGATTAACGGTTTAAAAAGAAGACATCTTCTGCCACCAATAGATATACTTTTTGGGAAAAAAATATATATATTTCCAAATTACAGTTCTTGGCCAACAACATTCATTAGTAAATCAATATCGATTATTTATGATTTATCATTTATCAAATATCCTCAGTTCGGTGATTCAAAAAATATGGAATTCCTTGTGGACCAAGTAAATTTATCTGCAAAACGGTCTGATAGATTAATAACAATTTCAACAAATAGCAAGAATGAAATCCATAAACAGTACGACTACGACCCAAATAGGATTGATATTATTTATCCAATAATCGACACTAAGTTATTTTACAGAAGGTCTAGTATGGAAATTAAACAGGTAAAAGCAAAATATGGTATTTTTGATGATTATATTTTATTTGTGGGAAACCTGGAGCCTAGGAAAAATCTAATAACTCTATTGGCAGCATATGAACTATTACCCCAAGAAATACAAAAAAAGTACGCTCTATTGCTTGTCGGGGCCAAAGGCTGGAAAGACGGAGAAATACATAACAAAATTCAGTTGATGCGTATGAATGGACTGCGTGTTATTCAACCAGTAGATTACGTTACAGACGAGGACTTACCTGCAATAATCTCCGGAGCAAGCACCTTTGCCTACGTTAGCATATATGAAGGGTTTGGGATTCCTCCGGTAGAGGCTATGTCATGTGGCGTACCCGTTGTCGTCAGCAATAACTCTTCACTACCAGAGGCATGCGGTAAAGCAGCCATATACGTAGATGCTATTTACCAAAAAGAGATTGCTCACGCTATCGAGAAATCGTTGACAAGTACTAACAAGTTGACCCGAGATGGATACGAACAAGCAATAAAGTTTAATGTTAAATCATCTGCTAGGGCGTTTATAGATACTATAGAAAAGGCGTCTAAACAATGAAAATAGCAATAGACCTAAGGCCTTTACAAATTGGTCATCAGAACCGTGGCATAGGAAGCTATTTAATTAATATTATGCAATATTTCCCAAAGGACGGAGTTGAATATGTGTTCCTGCGCTTTGATGAGTCAAACCCGATAGTTGATTATTCTTTTGGTGTTGATAGAGATTATTCTGAGATTATATATAAGAGAGTAAAGTTCAAGAAAAGCCCAAAAGGAGCAATATTGTTTGGGATTAGCCTTTTGAGACCTAAATATATTGGGCTAGCAAAGCACCATGTCGATATTTTTTTCCAACCCGATTATTTGCTTGGTATACCTTGGTCTAATAAAATTACAAATATTGTCGTTTCCTATGATTTGATACCTTTCATCCTTAGGGATATGTATTTACCGAGTTGGAAAAAATCATGGCACCTTAGAAACCTACGCCTTAGAAAGCGTGCCCTATCATCGCTAAGAGCTTATTATTATGGAAAAAAATACAAAAATGGGATAAAAACTTTAAAAAGGGCAGACAAAATAATAAGTATATCGAACACAACCACGAGTGACCTAGTGAATATCGCCAAAATTGACAAGAAGAAGATTTCAACTATATATCTTGCGCCCTCATTCGCAGAGAATTATCAGATAAAAAGTTCTGCAGAGATTACAAAGTTAGTTAGTAAAATTGACGGCAATTACCTTATTTTTATCGGCGGGACAGATCAACGACGTAAGGTTGACGAACTCATACATGCCTTTAACTTATTAAATGCGAGAGGTTGCGACATAAATCTTGTACTCGCAGGTAATGAATTTGTTGAAGATAGCCACGAGCTTGACAATGTAGTTAAGAAAGCTATTGAGTCAAGTTCATATAAAGACAAGATATACATATTGGGCAGGATTAGTGAAGCAGATAAAAGTTTTTTACTGAAACACGCTCTCGCCTTTGTATACCCAACCCTTTACGAGGGCTTTGGCTTGCCGATTTTAGAAGCAATGGTATCATCATGCCCTGTAATAACGTTCGATAACAAGGCAACAAAGGAAATCGCCGGTGATGCCGCCCTGTACACAAAGACAATGGATGGTCTGGGTATATATGAATCAGTGGTTATATTAATAAACGATAGCAAAAAGCGTAAAATACTTATTGATAAAGGTCTAAAAAAATGCGCAGATTATTCTTGGGGTGATACGGGACGTGAAACAATGAATATATTAGTTAAAAAATGACTTATCAGGTCAATACTCAAAAAACATTGCGGAAAATGTGACAAATCAATTTTTACTACGTTTGTGTCGTACCCAATCAACAGTTAAACCCTTCAGGCTTCGCTTTAGCCTTTCTCGGTACCCCACACCTCTTAAAGATAGTTTATTATCATCATTCAATTTCTGTATACGATTATAATAATCCTTATTCAGCTTTGTAGCATTATTTAGCTGTTTAATATCGTCAACCCATGCATAGTATTGGTGTTGCCTCAGTGATTTGTAATCGATACTCACAGCCCTATCGGCAAAACCATTTGTTCGATACCACGATTCTTCAGCCACATAGTACTCGTTTAACCCATCCATTATAAACAGTTTGTAACGATTGTCAGTTAGCACCCGTTGCCATGAGGTTTTGGCCTTGTTATGGTTAGACTCGATGCACACAACCTCTGGACGATAGATAGACCAGTCGTTACCATTTATGGCTTCGTCTTCAAAACCTTCTACATCGATTTTTAGAAAATTTATTTTTTGAATTTTATTAGAAATAAAAACCTGTTTTAAGGTATTTATTTTTACTTTATACTTTTTTAATTTAACATCACCTAGTTCCTTTTGGTTAAAACCAGAGTGTCCGGACATCTCAGTGTTTTCAAAAAAATCTATTTCATCCGCTTTATTACCGATACCTATATTTAAATTGATATCGTCGGGTCTTTCCTCCTGAACAAGTTTATAGACCCAAGGGATGGGTTCAATGTTGATTCCGTGCCATCCCTTTTCATAAAATAGTTTTGTAACTGAATCTATTGTTGGGTAGTTTGCCCCAACATCTACGTAAACCCCTTCTCTAACATCTGATAAAAGGGCAAATAGTATGGTATCTTCATTGTATTGAGCATAAGAAATAAATGTGTTTGATAAATTGTTTGGGTTAATGGGTTTATTCATTAGATTTTTTCAGGCTCTCGTATCGACACCAGAGTCAATTATCCCTTTCTTTTATCGCACGCTCATATGCATTAATCATAAGTGAAAGATCGACCTCAAATGGTCGGAAAAGTGAATCTTGACTGCTATTAACACTTAGGTGTATATTAATACCATTATCATTATCATAGAATGACGCCACAATTAGACCGTCCCCGCTAAAAGATTCCAGAACACTATGCTGAGCTATAATGTTACCTCCGTTTTGAGTGATAAAATCTAGACATTTTTTATGTGTCAGCGGGTCTCCAGAAAAAATGTAGTGGTGGGTTGATACGAAAAGAAACCTAAGTTTTCCGTTTTTAATTGTATTTACAGCACCTATCAGTGCGTCTATCTCTTGGCCCTGAACGTCCATATGTAATATATCCAGCCTTGGCCAATTATTCTCTTGCATTAAAGAGTCTACGGACCTGACGGGCGCCTCGATAGTACGATTTTTGTCTGAGTCCATCTCTAATGTAATAGATTTTCCGTCTTGACTACCAGCGGCTGATTGAATAAATTTTACACCATTTAGCTTGTTAATTTTTGCATTATTTTTACCTATTTGTATGTTGTTTGGATCAGGCTCACAGCAGATATTATGATTATTCTGGTTTTCCTTCGCGAACCATAGGCTGTAGTATGACCAAAAAGAACCGAGTTCTATCATATAGTTTGGTCTTTTTGTGTCTATCTCTTTTAGAATTTTAAAAAACGCAAATTCTTCTTGTGGCTCATGATGACCCCGCAACTTTTTAATAATATCAACCATCCAATCACCATAATAGCCACCGGCCAACACTTTTAATCCATTGTGCATAATTTGCAACTCATTTTTACCTTCACGAATTATTTTCCCAGCGTCTTTAACCTTATAGATACTATCTGTATCATGGCAAGATATGGTCATGTCTGCTCTTTCTGATTCTGATTTAACAAACGGTGATTCTGTCAGAAGAATAGTCTCCCAACTTTTTGCCTCTATTGGCAATTTAATTTTTTTTGATATTTGAAATATTTTATTCATATATTTGTTCATAATAATTACCTACTTATGCTAATTTTAATAGAAGGCTCAACTAGATAAGATGTGTGTTCTTCCCTATACACGGTAAAATCATTTGCATCCTCCCACCAGTCATATTGTGTTATCGTATCTTCATGTATTATAGCTAAATCTATTGAATACTTCCCATCATTAAATATATTTGGAATCTTCCAAACGATAGAGCCCGCATTTCCTGATTTAAAAACACCAGTATTTATATGCTGAATGCGCGTATTGACGCCTGTCAGCGTGGTTCCTATTGAATTTTTTACCACGATACCGAAAATTGGTTTGGCTGTGTTCTTGATAACTTTATATTTTGTCTCAATCTCAATATACTTATCGTCTGAGTGATATATATTTTTATCGAAAACCACCTCGGTAAATATTATATCTTTGTTGCCCCACCGTTTTTCGCTGGATAGCTTGGGTTTAGAATTCAGATCACCTGACATGAATTGTTTTGCATATGCCGACGCCACGTCGTCTGCTTTTCCTTGTTTAATCACTTTACTTTCATCAATCAACAATGCCCTGTCACAGTATTCACGTATAGCAAGCATGTCATGGCTCACGAAAACGACGGTTTTATTTTCCCTTTTAAGTTTCTTAAAATATTCAAAGCATTTTCGTTGAAAATCAGCATCGCCTACAGCTAGTACCTCATCAATTAACAAAATCTCTGATTCGGCAAGTATTGTTGCGACAGAAAAGGCCAAACGAACCTGCATGCCACTACTGTAATTTTTTAGTTTTTGGTCCATGAATCGGTCTAGTTCGGCAAAGTCAACAATTGCTGAATATTTATTGTCGACTTCCTTTTCAGAAAATCCCAAAAGTGCGCCGTTAAGATAAACATTTTCACGCCCAGTAAGTTCCGGATTAAAGCCAACACCCAGCTCGATAAACGGGACGAGTCTGCCGTTAATTGAAACGCTACCTTTGTTGGGCTGGTAAATACCGGCAATTATTTTTAATAAAGTGCTTTTACCGCTACCGTTTCTGCCAACGATTCCAAAAAAATCACCTTTTTTAATATCAAAAGAAATGTCCCGCAAAGCATGCTGAACTTCAAATTTATTACGATTGTTATTGAAAGGATTTACAAAAAGACTTTTGACGCTGTCTGCTCTTTCGTGTGGCAATTTGAAGTTCTTTGAAACATGTTTTACACTGATTGCTATTTCATCTTCTGCCATCTTATATTTCCTCCGCAAAGCTTGGTGATTTTTTCCTGAAATACCAAACTCCAACTATAGCTGTTACAATTACAATCGCTATCGGTAACAAACGGGCATAAGAACTTCCATAAATACCCCCAATATTTACAGCCTCTTGGGTTATTACTAAATGACGAGCGTCTTGTATTATCTGGGCTACCGGATTCAACATCATAATTTTTGCAACAATTGGAGACATGGTATAAACCAATGCAATTGGGTAGAGTATTGGAGTTGCATAAAAGCCAGCCTGTAGAACTACCTCCCAAACATAATTTATATCCCTAAAACGAACATATAACGCGCTGAGTATAAATGAAACAGATAGTGAAAACACGAATAACTCAAAAATTAGTGGGATTAGCCACAGAATATTTAACGTAAATGGCACTCCGTTGATAATCATAAAGACCGCAAATACAAACAGATTAATGATTAAACTAATTAGTGCTGAAAAAGACCCGGCCACCACGACAACATAACGAGGAAAGGCCATTTTTCGGAGCAGTTCACCCTTCCCTACGATAGCAGAGACTCCGTTCATTGTTACTTCCACAAAATAATTCCAAAAAACCACACCTAATAATAAATACACCGCATAATGAGGAACGTTGCTACCTACTTTGAGAAAATTTACAAATACAACATAAAGCACCACAAACAGAGCAAGTGGTCGTAATAATGTCCAGACATATCCAAGCACAGAGCCTTTATACCGAATTTTAAAGTCGGTTATCACGAGTTGTCTAAGTAAAATAACTGAATAACGATATCGTATTTTTAGTTTTCTGAAAAATTCCACAGTAGCCCTTATTATAGTGGTAATATCCCCTTAAATCAATGTTATACTGTATTAGTGAACAAAGAAAAAGTTGTCATTTCCGGTGTAAATGGTTTTGTCGGACATCATTTGGCCCGAGAACTGAATAATGCAGGTTTGGCGGTTGTAGGGATTGGGCAAGAGACAAATGTCAATCCTGATGTCTCAGATATTATTAGTGAATACCATAAAGCTAACCTTATTGAAGGTTGGCCAAATATTCCAGATATCAAAGCTGTCATCCACCTAGCCGGACTAGCTTTTGTGGGTCCGTCATTTGATAAGCCCCAGGCTTATATAAGTGCAAATAGCTCTATGGTAACCAATCTATGCGAATATTATCTGAAACAGGAAAAACGGCCTAGAATTGTTATTGTCAGCAGTGGGGCAATATACAGCCCAGATCAACCTCTCCCAATAGATGAAAGTGGCGAGATTGGTTTTTCATCCCCATATGTAGTTAGTAAGGTTTTGATTGAAAACCAAGTTGCTTATTATCGAAACCGAGGGTTAGATTGCGTTATCGCTCGCCCCTTCAACCACATAGGGCCCGGCCAATCAAAGGGCTTTATTATACCCGATTTGCATAGTCGCCTGGTGTTATTAAAAGAGGGCGAAGATACGATAGTCACTGGAGACCTAGAGACAAAACGTGATTATACTGATGTAAGAGATATTGTCCGGGCATATCGTCAATTAGCCACATCAAAAAATTTAAAAGACGATAAATACAATATATGCTCTGGAATAAGCCTGTCAGGATCAGAAATATTTGATTTATTAAAAAATGAAATGCACATAAAAGACGTCGAATATAAAATCGATCAATCACTTGTTCGACCGAATGACATCAAAGACAATGTTGGTGATGCATCTCGCTTAAAAAACGAGCTTGGCTGGAGACCAAAAATTGATATCCGCCAAACGGTTAGAGATTTCGTTAAGTCTAAACTGTAATCGTATTTAAAAGGTCTCAGGGAATGCCAGGGCAAGTGCTGTAAATAGTGGAGTGGTGTTAAATTTTCCAGCCAGCCTAAGTTCTTTTAGTTTATTTACAGGGATAAGTTGAACCTCACCTATTGTTTCCGTAGCTTCATGTTCAATATTTGTTATCTTCTTTGCGTTCTTGGCACGAATCATAAAGTTAGTATGCTGTATCTTAGAAGGGTAAACATAGAACTCACCAATTAGTTCAAGGTCAGTCGACTTGTACCCTGTTTCCTCGAGTAGTTCCCTGGCGGCGGCTTGAATTGGGGTTTCGTCACAATCAACTCCACCTGCTGGGAGCGTAAGAATAGTTTCATTAACAGCATATTTATACTCGTCAAAAATTATTAAATTATGATCTTTATCGGTCGCTATGATGATAATGCCATCAGGGAGCTTTGTAATGCTGTAGTCATCGATAATATGACCGTCAGGAAGACATACACGATCCTCATACACTTGCATATATGGCGTGTCATAAACGACGCGACGAGATTTCCTTTCCCAAGATTGGTTATAGTGGTTCATGAACCGGAATATTATATCTTTTCAGATTCAATTGTAATGTCGTTTTTAACCATCAGTGCAACCAGGCCTTTGAAGTCTACTTTACGCCTCCAGCCCAACACTTTTTCTGCTTTTGAAGGATCGCCAAGCAAAATGTCAACTTCTGCTGGACGCATGAAAGCTGGGTTTTGTTTCACGTAAGGATGCCAGTCATCAATTCCAATCTGTTTGAATGCTTCGGCCAAGAAATCCTCAATAGAATGGGTTTCACCTGTTGCCAGGACATAATCATCCGGCTTTTCTTGCTGTAACATACGCCACATTCCTTCGACGTAATCACCGGCATAGCCCCAGTCTCGCTTTGGCCATAAATCACCTAGTTCAATATGATCCTGAAGGCCAAGTTTAATGCGCGCGACGGCTTTGGAAATTTTACGAGTCACAAACTCATCACCGCGTCGTTCGCCTTCGTGGTTGAACAGGATACCCGAAACTGCAAACATCTTATAACTTTCACGATAATTTTTTGTAATCCAGAAACCATACAACTTTGCTACACCGTACGGGCTACGAGGGTGAAATAATGCTTCTTCGTTATAGCCATTTTTTGGACGATTATAGTCAAGTCCGCCAAACATTTCAGAGGTTGATGCCTGGTAAAACCGAACTTTATTTTCGGGGTCAGTTAAACGAATAGCCTCCAACATATTTAGCACACCCTTGCCAGTTACTTCAAATGTCAGCTGTGGGTTTTTGAATGAATAACCAACATGGCTAATCGCAGCCAGGTTATAAACCTCGCCAGGCTTTGCGACAATCATGGCACGAACTAATGATGACTGGTCGGTCAAATCGGCTTCAACCAGGTTAACGTATGGATATTCAGCCATAACTTTTTCGCGTTTTGGATTGTGTTGTCCGCGTATAATTCCGAAAACCTCATAACCTTTTTCGTGAAGAAGTTGAGCCAGATGACCACCATCTTGGCCGGTAATACCAGTAATTAATGCTCGTTTCTTTTTTGCCATTTGAAATATCTCCCCCAAGTTAGCTTGTAACTAATAAATCGTAATTAATATTATATCATTGTTAACGCGAATAATCGTCTGCTAGTCGAACAACATCGTCTTCACTTGATAGGTTATTTGAATCTAGGTGTTTCCATATTTCGGTGACCAACGTGTAAGCAGCTGCACGGCCGATAAGTCGATGACGTTCCTCTGCAGCAAATTGTACGGTTTCACCAGCGCGTACGGTCTGAACACCTTCTTCTTGGTCTGTCATGCTTTTATCATAAAGCCCGTCAGTCAAAAAAGCCCAGCGTTCAGCTCGTAGGTTATGATACTGCCAACTTAATCTTTGATTCGGTGACACTATCAAGATTTTAGGGCTTAGTTCGGCGCCCTTGTTCCCAAGCCTAGCTTCAGACGGGGTTAATTCTGGGAAAAATTCTTCAACAAATGAATCTGCCTCATCATTAGAAAACCTTAAATATGCACCCCAAGGTTTTTGGTCATTCCGATCAACTACCGTATAGCCATAGTCGGTCATTCGGCGTTCGATACCATCAACTAACAGTGATTTGCTAACCGATACGCTGGTATTGATTTTTGATAATTCATGCAATAATTCTGACATAATTATATTATTATACATTACAAAAAATTATTGTCTGTTTTAAGTAGATTATTAAAAATGGTATTATTAGTTAAGTGAGTTTACCGAAAATAATAATTTGTGGGTCGATTGCCATCGATCGAATAATGAATTTCTCTGGACGATACCAGGATATTATTAAGCCTGAAAAAATTCATGTTCTGTCAATTAGTATGTTTTTGGACAAGGTCGTAGATAAACACGGCGGAGTTGGCGCCAATATCAGCCGCACCCTGGCACTACTGGGCGAAAAGCCAATTTTAGTAGGATCGGTCGGTCCCGACGCCGAACAATATATGGAAAAGTTGTCGAAAACCGGTGTTGATGTCGAACACGTTAACCGCAGCAAAAAACCAACGGCAAGTTTTAATGTACTTACCGATTCTGACCAAAATCAAATTGGCGGGTTCCACCCGGGCGCAATGTCTGATGGCGACAATCAGTCGTTGGAAAAATGGAAAGGCGATGATGTCTTTATCGTAATTTCACCCCACGACCCTGTGGCAATGCGACGTCGAGTGGCCGAATGTAAAAAGTATAACTTAAGAATGTTTTATGATATCGGCCAACAAGTAATAACCGTGCCTAAAAAAGATTTAGTTGATGCTATCAACACAGCCGAGTTGTTGATTCTAAACGAATACGAAATTTCGATGCTGGCCGAACGAGTTGACATGACAACAGATGAAATCCTGAAAAAAATACCGGTTGTCGTTGTCACGAAAGGCAAAAACGGTTCCGAAATTACCGGGAAAAACGTAAAGCGCAAAATCGAAGTACCAGTCGCCCGTCCGATTAGCGCCGTAGACCCAACCGGCGCTGGCGATTCATTTAGGGCGGGGTTTTTAATGGGCTACGTTCGAGGTTTGGATTTAGAAATGTGCGGTAAGTTAGGCGCCGTTTCGTCTGTTTACGCCGTTGAAACTCACGGAACCCAAGATTTTACGTTCACCAAAACTGAGTATATAAAGAGATACGCAGATAACTTTAACGAGAAAATAATAATATAGGACAAAGGAGCATTATGGCAAATACAGATTATAAAATTCGTGACATTTCTCTGGCTGATTGGGGTAGAAAAGAAATTAACTTAGCTGAAAAAGAAATGCCAGGGCTAATGAGCTTAAGGACTGAATATGGCAAATCCAAACCCCTAAAGGGCGCCAGAATTGCCGGATCGCTACATATGACCATACAGACTGCGGTTTTAATAGAAACGTTGGTCGCACTAGGCGCAGATGTCCGTTGGGCTTCATGTAATATATTTTCGACCCAAGACCACGCAGCGGCAGCAATAGCAAAGGCCGGCGTACCTGTTTTTGCCTGGAAAGGTGAAACCGAAGAAGAATATTGGTGGTGCACCGAGCAGACATTAAAGTTTGCAGGTGGCAAAGGCCCAAATATACTGTTGGATGATGGCGGAGATGTAACTGGCCTGATTCATCAAAAACACCCAGAGCTATTGAAAGACATCAAAGGCGTATCCGAAGAAACAACTACCGGAGTCCATCATTTGTACACGATGCTTGAAAAAGGCGAATTAAAAATACCAGCGATAAATGTGAACGACAGCGTCACTAAATCTAAGTTTGACAATTTATATGGCTGCCGTGAATCATTAGTTGACGGCATTAAACGAGCAACAGATATTATGCTGGCCGGCAAAGTTGCGGTTGTAGCGGGATATGGTGATGTCGGCAAGGGCAGCGTCAAGTCGCTTGCAGCCTACGGCTGTCGCGTGTTAGTTACCGAAATTGATCCGATATGCGCCCTACAGGCATTAATGGAGGGTCACCAAGTCGTTACTATGGAGGAAGCCGTCAAGGTTGGTGACATTTTCGTAACGACCACTGGTTGTCGTGACATCATTAGAATCGAACATATGGCAAAAATGAAGGATACGGCGATAGTATGCAATATTGGACATTTTGATATCGAAATACAAGTTGCTGAACTAAATAAGTTCAAGGGTATTAAAAAAGAGGTTATCAAGCCGCAAGTAGATATGTACACCTTCCCTGATGGCCATCGAATTATCCTACTGGCAGAAGGTAGGTTAGTAAATCTGGGATGTGCAACTGGTCACCCTTCGTTTGTGATGTCAAATTCGTTTACTAACCAGGTTCTGGCGCAAATCGAGTTGTTCACCAAAAAATATAAAATTGGCGTATATATGTTGCCAAAACATTTGGACGAAAAGGTTGCAAGGTTACATTTAGATCAACTGGGCGCAAAGCTGACGAAACTTACCAAAACACAGAGTGAATACCTAAATATTCCTGAAAACGGACCTTTCAAATCAGACCATTATAGGTATTAGAAAATAGCGAAAATTAACTCCATTTGTTTTTTTATAAACATTAGCATTAAGTGTTGTATTATTATCAATAATTTATAATCTGTTATACATATAAAGTTATGTATAATTTGACAGGTATATTGATTTATGTTCATATTCAGTATATAATACTGAGTGGACATTAGGTTCACCGGATTTTGATCAAAGCTCACCGCAAGGTGAGCTTTTGAATTATCACTACTTTTTACGATCTTTGTTCAATCTATACTCAAAATCTTCGGCAAAAAATATATCCGTCACTGAACCTGACGTTTTTGCATCAAATATTTCCCTACCGACGTGATCGCGTGCACCAAAAACAATGCAGCTTTTCCCATACTCCTGATGCAGATAGTTTATAGCATAAGCTAAGTCACCATCCCCAGAAAACAAAACTATTGTATCGTAATTATCGCGCTCGCGAATCAAATCGACTGTCATCTCAACGTCAAGGTCGCATTTTTTCTCAAACCCTTTACGATTGTCTGTTGAATGAATGTACTTTACCCTCTTTTTTATAACATGCATACCATTAGCGTCAGCACGCTTTAGGATGCCGTCAGACCACGGCGTAGGTGCATTACTGGACTCTGAACTACCATAATCTATCCCGTAATAAAATCGTCTTAGGAATTTTTGACCAGAAGAGAAGTTCTTTGCAAGTGTCGCTAGTTCTTGTATCCCTACAAGCCAACCCAAACTTTTTTTCCATTTTTCAACGTTCCCAAAATCAACAATAACGATTGTCCTAGATTTCTTGTCTGTGTATTTAGCAAGATAAACCTTGATTTGTTTTGGGGTCATAATATCAATATATCAGAGCTAAGCATAAACACATAACTTTATCATCAATTAATAAGCCTGATTGTATTGTCTCTAATTCCCAAACACCAACTACTACCTACTACCTACCAACTTGCGTTATACTGGTACTGATGAAAAAAATTAGTATTCTTATCCCCGCTTATAACGAGCAAGAAGTTTTGGGCCACCTTTATCAACGCATTGGTAAACTAGCCAACGATAATAAATCGTATGAATTCGAGTTTTTGTTCGCCGATGATGGTAGCCACGATAAAACCTTGGAAATAATCAAAGATTACGCCAAAAAAGACGACCGCGTTAAATACGTCAGTTTGTCGCGCAATTTTGGCAAAGAAATCGGCATGATTGCCGGTTTGGACCATGTGATAGGTGATGCAACGGTGATTATTGATGCCGATTTGCAGGATCCGCCGGAACTGATTCCGAAAATGATTAAATTCTGGGAAGAGGGATATGATGACGTTTACGCCAAACGTAGCAGTCGAGAAGGTGAAACTTGGATAAAAATAGTGACTGCTAATACCTATTACTGGTTGTTAAACAAAATGACCCAGGGTCAACTGATTAAAATCCCTCGAAACACCGGTGATTTCCGCCTGCTGGATAAACGCTGCGTCGAGGCCTTAAAACAGCTTCGCGAATCGGAGCGCTATACCAAAGGAATGTTCAGCTGGGTTGGTTTCAAGAAAAAGGAAATTACTTATGACCGCGATCCGCGTGCTGCCGGCGAAGTCAAACAAAACTGGCGAAAACTGATAAATCTGGCAATTGACGGTATTACATCGTTTTCGACAACACCTCTAAGGATTTCTTCATTTTTTGGCGTAATTGTATCCGCCGTCGCCTTTATTTACCTGATTGTCGTAGTTTTCAAAGCCGCATTATTTGGTGATTCCGTCGCCGGATACCCATCATTGATGGCAATCGTGCTGTTCCTGGGGGGCGTACAGCTGTTGTCGTTAGGTGTTATTGGTGAATATATCGGACGAATATTCAAAGAGGTCAAACAGCGCCCACTTTATTACATCGAGGAAAGCAACATTGAAAAATCTGATAAAAAGATTCGCTGAACAAATCCGTTTTGTGATGGTCGGCCTGACCGCAACGGCGATTGATTGGGGAATCTTGTTCGCGTTGGTTGTATTTGGCGGTTTTCCAAATCTTCCCAGTAACTTCTTTTCGACCTCGGTCGCGATGGTCTTTAGCTTTTTCACCAACAAATCGTTCACATTCAAAGCCAAAAACATTACAAAACGACATATGATCTATTTTGTGATTATTACAGTTATCGGCATGTGGGTTATCCAGCCGATTATCATCGAAGGTGTAAATATGCTATTGGGTCCGTGGTTTACCGATAGTCAACCTGTAAAATGGCTAGGGGAAGCGCTGGGTTCGTGGTTTAAAGCGAAGTATTTGGTCTTATTCCTTGGCAAGGGCCTGGCTACTGCCGCATCATTGACTTGGAATTATCTAATGTACAAAAAATTCGTTTTTATAAATAAATCTTAAAAACCTTTATAAACATCTTTACGATGAGCAATTTTGATTACTAGTATTACTAGCTCGTCATTGTTAAAGCTGTAAATAATGCGATAATCCGTATGCCTGATTCTATACAGGTTTGTGGCGCCCCTTAGTTTGACCGAGCTGTTCTGTAGTGGGTTTTTAGCAAGTGTTTGGATTTTTCTAACAATCTGCTTTAAAACAGATTTTGGTAACTTCCGCAGGTCTTTTTCAACTGATTTTTTGTACATATAATTAAAGCAAACCTTCGGCCTTGAAACTAGCGACAAGATTGTCAAATGAATAGCTTGGCTCGTTTTCACGGGCCTTGGCGTCTTCGATATCTTCCAAATCCTCTAGAATTTGATATTTAACAGCATCCTCGACGAGTTTAGAGATGCTTTCATCGGCTTCGAAGGCACGCATCTTGAGGGCTCGGAATAATGTGTCGTTAATTGTGATTGTTGTACGCATAATTTTCTCCTTATTTACATAATAACATACTTACATCAATGCATCAATATGCATATATGTATAGCTGTAAACATCAAATCGACAGTGTGTATAAAAAATGCTATTATATTAGTAACGTTTTATAAAAGGGAGTTTCACTATGTCACCTGAGCAAAAGGTTGAATTATCACCTACCGAGGGGTTGGTCGCGGAACTAAAAAGACTTTATGTACCGACACTTCTTGAACCCGAAGTCATCCATGAAATCCCCCCCGTGACACACGGCGATCAAAGTATGGCGTGTTGCTCGAACACACTTGATGGTATCTATCAGGACCTAATGACGGTAATAAAAACCGAAAAAGAAATGTATTATATCATCGATGCGATGGCCAGAATAGATTCAAGAGGCTGGAGACGACCAGAATATGTCGACGTCACATGTTTTGCCAGACATATTCCCAACGAGTTCCCAGAAATATTGGATTTCAGCAGAAAACAAGGGGAACTTGATGTACGGTCAGGCCAACGAGGTCCGTTTAACCTGGATTTGCAAGGATCCGAAACTAATTTTTCTATCGCACAAGCTTATGATGGATCGATTGGCGTTGTTAACCATGAGCCAGCAGGCCATGTAGAGGTTTATACAAAAAAGCCTACCGACAACCCTGAAACTCATCTTTCGGCGGGTCACGGCATTTGGGTTATTCACCCTGCAAGGCTAGTGGATACTGTAAAATCATCAATTGTTCAACGATAGATAATCACACCTGATGATATACTTGAATTAATGCGTCATATTGCTATCGATGCCAGAATTATCAATACTTCGACTGGAATGTATGTCGAGCGACTGTTGCATTATCTGCAAAAAATCGACTCGGTCACTTATTACACGGTTTTGGTACCCGAAAAAGACAAAGATTATTGGAAACCAACAAACGATAATTTTCATGTCAGGACAATTAAATACAATAATTATTCGCTGTCTGAACAGATCGGGTTCAAGTTTTATTTGGACGAACTGCACCCCGATTTAGTGCATTTTTGCATGCCCCAGCAACCGGTTTTGTATAAAGGTGCCCACGTAACTACTTTTCACGATTTGTCGCTATTAAAAACTTATAATTCCGATAAAAACTGGTTAATTTTTCACTTTAAACAGTTTATTGGCAAGTTTGTTTTCAGGCGCGTTTTAAAAACCAGCCGATTTATATTGACGCCAAGTAAATTCACCAAAAACGAGCTGTTAAAGTTTGACAAAAAGTTATCGCCGGATAAAATTGCCGTAACTCCCGAGTCTGCTGATATTTTCATAAGTGAAGTTGTAGCCTACCAAACCCCATTCAAGAAATACCTTATGTACGTCGGCCAGCAAAGTGATTATAAAAATATAAAAAGGTTAGGTGAAGCTCATCAGAAATTATTAAAAAAATACCCGGATTTGGGGCTGATATTAGTTGGTAAAATCAACGCCAGTGCCTTGATAAACAAAAAATATTTTGAAAGCAAAGGTTACAAAAACATTCATTTTACCGATTTCTTGCCAAACCCGCAGCGTGATTGGCTGTACCAAAACACAGCCGCGTACGTATTCCCTTCGCTATTGGAAGGGTTCGGGTTGCCTGGACTGGAGGCAATGGGGTATGGAGCGCCCGTGGTCAGCAGTAATGCCACCTGTTTGCCAGAGGTTTATGATGACGCAGCCCATTATTTTAATCCGTTAGACACGGATGATATGGCAAAGGCAATTGATGAGGTGCTATCAGATGAAAACTTGCGAAAAAAGTTGATTAAAGAAGGCTACAAACAAATCGCAAAATATTCGTGGGCACGCATGGCAAAACAAACCTATAGTGTGTATATCGACGCGATACGGAACTATATCAGACCGTAGGCTAGCTAATAGCTATTGGAATATGGAAGATAGCGAATTTAATCCGCGCTAATAGCCAATAGCCACATTCCATTTGCTAATTATGAGCCGGCTTGGGCAATTGTAAGTTTACGATCAAAACCCTCGCCTTCGGAAAATGTCTGGATATCGCCATATTCGCTGGCAACTTTGTGGACGATGCGCCTATCGGCGGCGTTCATATTAACAACTTTCGAATCCCCGGTCTTTTTGACTTCTTCTATCCATTCACGTGCCTGTACAGCAATACGGTCGGCTCGTTGCTTTTTATAGTCGGCAATGTCGACATTAACACGCGTTAGAAGCGCGTCCTTGCTGCGCAGGACCGTCGATACAATGTATTGCAAGCTTCGTAGTGTCTCGGCATTTCGGCCAATCAGCAAGCTGTTTAGCTCGTTTGACGGCACAGATAGTTCGATAACGTCTTCGTCGCAGGTTGATGAAACTGTAATATTGGCCCCGAAAAAAGACAGTAAATCTTCAAGATATTTTTGTGCGAATTGAACTGATTCTTCTTTGTCCATGGGTTAACCTTTCTTTTTACCTTGCCAACCTGCCTGGTCTTTGGCTTTGATACGAATTATTGTTGCTTGCCTAGCGTCTTTGGCGCGCGCTTTGGCGGTTGCCTTTTTGTGTGCAGTCACGGGTGCTTCGTCGGCTATCTCAATCATTTCACTTGTGTCTTCTTTTAACACTTTCCCCTGTTGAATAACCGCAACAATGTTTTGAACGGTGTAATAAAGAGCAATTGCCCCCGGAAGGTTAATAATAATCAGGAACATCATGACTGGCAAGAATTTAGTCATAGATCCCATCATGATTGAGTTCATCTCGCTTTTGTCGGTTTCTTTACCCGATGACGCTTCGGTCATAATGTCTCGCAGACGTTTTTTGCTTTTAGTTTTAGGTGTAATTTGTCTAGCCATAACGTACTGCGTATAAGCCGCGCCGATTGCCAAAATCATTAAGGCGATGTTAATTGCAAACGGGTTGGTTCTAAGGGCTTGTCCGGTTAAGCTGATAAAACCAAGCGATGTTTCGTTAAAATGATTTGGATGAGCAATCAAATCCTTGACAGGCTCCAAAAATTTAAGAAATTCATAGGTATATTTACCGATTTGGTCACGATGCAGGGTAAAAATCTGAATCACTTGATATAGCGCAATAAAAATCGGGAGTTGGATTAACAAAATACCGATTGAACGGAACGGGCTGATATCGTGTTTTTTGTAAAGTTCCATCATGCGCACGCCTTCAAGTTGTTTGTTACCCTTGGTTTCACGTTTTATTCTGGCAAGTTCGGGTTGCATCTTTTGCATGGCTTTGGTTTGGTGAAGCTGTTTTTTAACCAGTGGCCACATTGCGAACCGAACAATAACCGTAAATATAATTACGGCAACGCCAAAATCACCGCCTGGGATGATACTGTAAAGAGCGATCAACAGGTTAAATATTGGCTGAACAACAATAATTTGAAAAATATCCACAGGCCTAATAACTCCAAACCGGCACTAGTATTTATGTATATATTATAGCAGTTTATGGATTTTTTGGCGCTGTTTTTACGATTTTTTTCTTGTTAATTATCCTGGCCCCGTCAAAAAGCTGATCAATTTGCTGTGACATTTCTTCAAAAGATAAATTAATAAACTCACCAGAAGTAACAATAAATACGATATCGTAAACTGCTTTTAGGTTTGGTAGTCGCAACCTGACCTGTTCATATACTCGCCGGCGAATACGATTTCGTCGAACGGCACTTTTTAAGGTTTTTTTGCTAATAACTACCGCTATCCTGGACGCTTCACGATGCTTGTTTGATACATATTTAATCGTAACCAAGTGGCTACGAACAGCTTGGCCATTTTTGTAAACATAGTTCAGACTACTGTGACCGTGAAAGCGATTAGTATAAGGAATCATATGATTAAGTATATCGTATTTGGAATGTGGAAGTTGGCTATTGGAAGATGGCTAATTAAACAAGTCCCAATAGCCAATAGCTATATTCCATTTGCCAGTTAAGGTTAATCCAAACAAATAAGCAGCTTTGCGCTGCTATTTATTGCTATTGGCTATCTTCTAAATTCTAATAGCCAAATTAGGCGGTCAACTTGGCGCGACCTTTGACGCGACGTCGTTTAATAACATTTCGCCCGGCTTTGGTCGAAATACGTGCACGAAATCCGTGAGTTTTGGCGCGGTGCCTAGTGTGTGGCTGGAACGTTCTTTTTGGCATATCCGTACTATTCTACCTAAAATCACCCCTTTTAGCAAGATAAGCCTTGAAATTTTGCGGATTGGATTGTTTGATATAAAAAGTTGTCCCCTAAAAACCAATGTTTTTCCACATATTTATTGGGGTAGATGTCTGCTGTGTATAACACCTACCTCTATTTCGTCGTGGTTTCTACACTACCTATTGGGTTGTGGAAAACCCCAATGTTCGTTATAGTTATAGGTAATAAATCGTGTTTAAAGAAGAGGGATAAATATGCAAAATGCGGCGTTGTGGCAGAGTGTGCTTGGAGAGATCGAGCTTTCGGTTTCGCACGCAACTTTCACGACATGGTTTAAAAACACTGAGCTATTAGACCAAAATGAAGCCGGTATAGTCATATCTGTTCCAAATATATTTGCAAAAAAACAGTTTGAAGTTAAATTCAACGATCAAGTCCGTGGTGTTTTGTCAAAAAATGGCATTAATCCAAAACAAATCACCTATACTATCAATACAACAGGAAGGAACACACGTTCCAGCCGCGAAACAACCACAGCCACAGCGTTCACAACTGATATTGAGGGGCTGCTGTCTGTCAATAATAAATCCAAAATCGGCCAAACTTCTGCCGGCAACCTGAATCCACGATATTCATTTGATAATTTTATCGTCGGTTCAAGTAATGACCTAGCATATACAGCCAGCCAGGCGGTGGCAGCTAATCCAGGTGTTAAATATAACCCGCTTTATTTATACGGCGGAGTCGGCCTTGGTAAAACTCACCTGGCCCAGGCAATTGGTAACGAAATTATTAAAAAAGACCCAAAAATCCGTGTTTTGTATATCAGTTCAGAAACCTTCGTTAGTGAGTTTTTAGACCATATCCGGTTCAAGAAAAAGGGGTTTTCTGAAAAATATCGCAATGTTGACGTATTAATTGTCGATGATATGCAATTTATTGCTGGCAAAGAAAAAACCCAAGAAGAATTCTTTCACACCTTTAACCACCTACACCAAAACAATAAACAGATTATCATCAGTAGCGACAAACCACCTAAAAGCATCCCAACCTTAACCGAACGTTTGCGAAGCCGCTTTGAAATGGGTATGGCGATCGATATTCAAATGCCCGATTTTGAAACCCGCTGTGCAATTTTGAATATCAAAGCCGCCCAGTCTGGTATTACACTTAACCACGAAACAACTGAATATCTGGCTACAAACATAAAAACCAATATTCGCGAGCTAGAGGGGGCTTTGAACCAACTCTTGGCTTATGCCGAGATGCGCGGGATTGAACCGGATATTTCGACCGCTGAAGGACTGTTGGGCAATATTCGTCATTCAAGACCACAACACTTGTCAACTAAGCAGATTATTGATAAAACCGCTAAACACTTCCAACTTGAACTTGATGAGATTTGTGGTGAAAAAAGGGATAAATATATTGTTGTTCCTAGGCAAATTGCAATGTATCTGTTGCGGAGTGAATTACACCTAAGTTTTCCAAAAATTGCGCGTGAATTAGGGAGAAAAGATCACACCACAGCTATTCACTCGATTGAAAAAATTGAAAAAGCCATCAAACTAGATTTTCTAATTCGCGAACAAGTAGCGTCAATAAGGGAGAAGTTATATGCCTAATATTGTATTCAGCCAATGGGTAAAAATTGTGAACAACCTGCGCAAACTTGACCGTACAACACACGGCAATTTATCCCCTATTAGTTTACATAAACAATATAAATATGTTATTCAAATAGTAAAAGCGTATTTTAATAAACATTCTTTACCACAACTTTCCACAACTGAAAACACACCCGATTTACGTGGTATTTACCTGTTGAATAAAAGTTTTACTAGGTTTCCACAAGACCTATTAACAAACCTAAAAAATGAAATTAAAGAAAGGTAATAATAATGGAACTAACCGTAACCCAGGAAAATCTTAACCGAGCTCTTTCGGCTGTTGGGCGTGTTGCCAGTACAAAAACACAGTTGCCAATCCTAAGTAATATTTTACTTCGAACTGATGCAAACCGTCTTTTAGTAGCCGCAACCAACCTTGAAATTGCATCAACCCAATATATTGGAGCAAAAGTTGCAAAACAAGGAGCAATTACAATTCCTGCAAAACTAATGACCGAGTTCATCAGCAGTTTACCTAAAGAATCAATCGAACTTAAAGTAGTAAACGACAACTTGCACATTAAGAGTGGTACATACACATCAACAATTAATGGTTTTATTGCCGATGAATTTCCAGAACTACCAACAATCAATGAATCATCATCTATTCAATACAGTATTAAAACCGAAGATTTTAAACATGCGGTAACACAAACAATTATTAACACTAGCAATGACTCTACTAGACCGATTTTAACAGGGGTTTACTGGAATTCTTTTGAGGGACAATTATATTTGGCTGCGACCGATGGTTATCGCCTATCAGAAAGACGATTAGTTGAAACAAAAAGTGATGTATCAGCAATTATTCCAACCCAAACCCTGTCCGAAGTAATGCGAAACATTACCGATGACACAAGTGAAATTGACATTTTGTTTGATAATACCCAAGTCAGATTTAGGATTAACGACGCTGAAATTATCAGCCGCTTAATTGACGGAAACTTCCCAAATTATCGCCAATTGGTACCAAAATCATCCGAAACAACCGTGACTTTAAACAAAAATGATTTTATTCGTATTAACAAAATCGCTGGTTTATTTGCCAGGGAATCCGGCGGCAGTGTTACAATAACAGCCGACAAAGAGAAAAAAGCCCTTTCGGTTCATTCCATCGCCTCACAGTTTGGTGAAAATAATTCAGAAACCAACGCAAACGTTAGCAACGACGGTCACATTACGTTGAATTCTCGGTATCTAAGTGAAGCGCTGTCGGTAATCGACGGTGACGAAGTCGAATTTAAATTCAGCGGTAAAATCGCACCATGTGTACTACGTTCAACCAAACCCGATACCAACTACTATCATATTATTATGCCACTAAAGAGCTAGTTATAACCTGTTATGACGGTGGTAAAAAAATTATCTGTTCAGAACATTCGTTCGCATGATAAATTTAAAATCAACCTATCGCCGACCGTTACGGTAATTGTCGGTAATAATGGTAGCGGAAAAACTTCGATAATCGAGGCGATCTATATTGGTTTGCGGGGCACGTCATTCAAAGGAACCGACAATGATATTCTTCGTTACAATTCGCCCTGGTGGCGTATAGATATTGAGTTTGATAATTTTATCAAAAGGACAATAACTTATAATCCGGAACTAACCACTGGTCGGAAAAAGATTGTCGTTGGTGATAAAACAATGTATCGGCTGCCTGCAAAACTCAAACACCCAGTCGTATTATTTGAACCGGACGATTTGCGATTGCTACACGGCTCACCCACCAGACGGCGCCAATTTATTGATCGTTTTATCAGCCAACTTGACCCAATGTATCAAAGCGCCATTCATAAATACGATCGGGCGCTAAAACAAAGAAATAATTTATTAAAAAAACGTGGTGTCGGTCAAAACGAATTATTTGTGTGGGACATCGCGATTAGTGAATACGGCGCATATATTATTGAAAAAAGAATCGCATTTATTGAACGAATAAACAGTAAGTTAAACGATCAGTACAATTTAATCGCAATGTCGCACAATATTGCGTCTGTTCATTATTCCAATACGTATATCGGCGATATTAAACAAAAATTGTTAAATGACTTACATAGCCATATTGAGCGAGACAAATCTCTGGGCTTTACCGGCACGGGTCCACACAGGCATGATGTCATATTCAAGTTTAATAACTACTCGGCTTTGGACGTTGCCTCACGTGGTGAAGTCCGAACTATTGTCCTAGCAATCAAATTCATGGAAGTTGAAATCATCGAACAAATAACCAACACGAAACCGATAATCTTGCTGGATGATGTTTTCAGTGAACTAGACGCATCGCGTCGCCAAGCAATAACGAAGTATTTAAAAAATTACCAAACAATAATTACAACAACCGACGCCGACGTGGTTATTAAGGGATTCAAGAAAAATACTAATTTAATAATGTTGAAATAATTAATAAAAACCGAGTTTATTTGTTGCTCGTATGATATCTTGAGGGATATTGGGGTAGTTGTCAATCCAAAATATTATCGATGGTCCTGCCATCAGTTTCCATCCACCATTCTCTTTTTTCAAAATAACCAGCAACATATCTTCGGTGTTATCCTCGTTAATTAAACCAGGCAAAATATTTGATGAAAGTGGTGACGCATACCACCCGCCAGGGATTAATCTTGCCCCATACCAATTACCGTTCTCCATCGGCGCTTCATGATCAATTTGGTAACCCTGGTTCGGTAAAACTGGCTTGATGACGCTTTGGATAGCTGGCTTTTCAGAAATTAATAATTTGTTTAGCTTTTCATTTGTGTACATTAAGTTAGGAGTTTTTATCTCGGTTGGTTTATCAATAAAAATTGAGATATATTTGTCTTGATAATCCGACGAACCCGTAAATTTCACAGCATAATTACCAACCGGTAAAGTTACTTTTTTAAGTGTATTTGTGCTAGCAATTTGTTTTGTTATTGTGGGTTCGTCACCGGATTGTTCGCCTATTGCAATAGTTGTACCAGGCGATGGGTTGAGTGTTACAATTTTTTGACTATTGTAATTATTCCAGACAAGTGAAACAGAAAAAATAATTGCAACCAAAACAAAAAATGTGACTAATAATCTAACAACTAATTTTTTCCTCGGTATCTTTGTGAAGTAATCAATTATAGGTTGCATGGTTTTATAATCCCTTAAATATTATTTCGTATTCAGAAGGGTCATACCCCATTTTATAAATGTATTCTATTGCAGACAATTTATTGTCTGGTCTGTCAGAGCTGATATACAGTGCGATTTTTTTCGAATATTTTGGATATTTAAGGGAAACACCGTAATCAATTCTAAATACGGGCGACATATCCTTTGGTAAGTTAGCAATAATGGGATAGGCAGCGATGGCAGATTGGCTGTCCTGGTTAAATTTTAGGCTAGATTCTCCGTTGTCAACATTTGTATCAACTGGTTTTTGTGAGAATATAAATATTGCGAACAAGGATATAACAGCAACAGCTGCGATTGCTATGATATAAATCTTTTTATTAATAATCATTTTAACCTGTAAGCCTTTATATCACCCATATACCATCCCGTGCTGGCAGCTGCCGGTGCGTATTTGCCCAACGAGCCATTCCTTATATCACCACCAGGCTTGTCGCCAACATAAATCATAATATGACTCTCGTCCTTTTTAACCAGTATATCACCCGGCTCTAAATCCCTGGTTGATTGAGGGTTTGGAATTTTGGTATATTTTTCAGGATGTGATTCCATATATCTTGCCTGAGAAGATACTACGTTTGGTTCAAATTTATTGTCAGCTGCACTAGAACGCATAACTGTACCAACAAACTGGTTGCACGGGCTATAGTCTGGGTTACCACAAGCTCCGGAATATCCAGAATATAACTTCTTCCAGGGCTCCTTATAGGCGTCTTGCGGCGTACAACCATGAACCGCACCCAAACTATCCCAGGAGTATTTTATAGCAGTCTCTACGATGGCAGTGGCATCACCATCACCAGAAGTATTTCCACATTCGCTAGAGGTAGAACCACCACTCCCTGGTGGGACTGATTCAACAACACCATTTACCAATCCTTCGGCATATACTTGTATTTGCTGATCAGTAAGTCCACCTGACGCCCCACCTACCTCGTTGTATATCCACGGTACTTTTGACCACAGCATTACTAGTGGGATATTTCCAGCGGGAGTTGGATAGCTCGAATCAAAAGGCTTTGCTGGCCTGGTACCGAATTTACCGGTTCCAACAACACCTTTTACGCCAGTTTGACCGGCCTCTTGTCTAGCGGTGGCAACTTTTTTTGCATATTCTTGACTTTTAGCCATAACAGCATCTGATGCAACAAGCTTAACTTTTTGTCCATTCCCGTTGCGCCCAGCTTCCCTATAGCCGTCCTTCCATTGTGACCAAACTTCACCAACCTTCCAATCATGATTATAAGTAGCTCCAGTATCGGTATGAATTTCGAAGGCCAGGTCAACATTGTTATCGTTCGCCATTTGAGCTCGGTCCCACGAGAATATTCCTCCGTTGGCGCTATTTTTTGTCATTAACACTTCGTATCCCTTTGCTTCTAGTTTTCGTTTGACGATAACTGCGACGTCCCACACGTTTTGCATTTCGGTAGGGTTGGGGGATATATGATCTATTATTGCTGGGTTCCCCATCATTTTAGTATCAGTTTGACCAGTATGCCCAGGACTAATGAGAATTTTTGGCTTAGTACCCGTGCTTGCACCTGAGACTGCATTATTAGCATTACCATTACCAGTGCTGGAACCTGCCGTACTTGCACTTGATCCTCCACCAGGAAAGGCCCCATATGGTGTGTTTTTGTTGCCATCCAGTTTTTTGTAATATTTTTCGAACTCTGGAGCATCAAGGTATTTTAATTCAAGTTTTTGAGCAGCAGATTTTTTCATGTTACCAAGGACAATTTGTGCATATTTTCGCGGCGTAAGGCCACCGTTATTACCCGGCAAAACAATATCCATAGCCGGATCGTTGGGTGAATCCGCCGCCGCTGGCCAAATCCAACCCGCCGCCAGTCGCAATGTGTCTTTGTCTACTTTTAGGTATTGTTCGTATAAATGAAGATAAACCATTGCGTCCTGCACATCACCCGGCATAGTGGCGGCATGCGGACCTAGTTGTTTTCCAGGAGGATAATTATCAGCGTAACTATTGAAGTAATTTGGTCCAATTTGGTATCTTCCCTCAAAACCAGAACTATTTACAACCGTGTAGCTTCCACCACTTTCCGTATATGCTAATGCCTTCAAATATTTATCAAACTTACCGTTGGTGCTGGCGCTAGGCGAAGACGAAGAAGCACATCCACAGTTAGGATTACTACTTACGGCTTGAGTGTTCGAAGAGCCAACTTTGTCAGTAGTGGGACCAGGAGTGGCGTTTTGGTTGGGGGCCCATTGATATTTCAAAACATCACCACTGCCACTACTCATACCCTGTCTAGCGCCTAACGCACTAAATGCTTTTGGTGGGAATCCGGAAACGCGACCGGTGTATTCAGATGGCGTACCTCTTTGTGGGTTATGCCAACCATTACGAGAAGCGCCGCTTGTTCCACTAGCCGCGCCAGCCCATGGAGCCGGCCCAGCTTCTAGGGCTGCGGCGTAAATACTTTTTCCAGTCCTTTCGTTTGTTACTAGAACCATCCTAGGGGTCCGTGCCATCCAGGCATATTGTTCATTATCGGCATCAGCTGTCGTCCCATCCCAATTCCACGATACATAATTCCAACGCATCGTTATGTAATAGTCACGATAAGCCTGGCCCTTTTTTGCAAGGCTTGAAAAAGTAACTTTTTCGCTAGAGTGAATAAACTTACCGTTTTCATCAATCGCAGATTCTAAACCTGTTTTGCCTGATGTAGCAGGAAGATCGTATGGTATGTTTCCAGTGCCATCCATGGGCGCGCCTCCGCTACTACTAATTGCCCCAGCTTTTCCTACGCTTTTTGTAACGAGTGCCGCAAGTTTATTATAACCATTAGCGCCAGGGTGAATTCCGTCAGGGATAGGTATTAAACTAGGATTATCTATAACCTCTTTGTGCCAATCGATAACTGTATAGTCTAAGGCGGACTTGTTTCTATCGATAATTTTATTGTATTCATCCATACTGGCTTTTGCGCCAGTATTTGTAACGCCAACATTTGTCCAAAATATTCGTATATTATTATTTATATTCCGAATTTTCTTGACCATTTTCTTTAAATTTGATTCGAATTCAGGCTCAGTATTTGTGCCAAGCCCTACCACGATTGTTCCGGCAGAGGATATTTTGTCTTTGTTGGCATCTACTGCCTGAAGACCATTAGTTGTGCTGTCTCCGGGGCTTAACATGCTGCGGCTACCGGCGGCGTCAATAGTAACGTCTGTATATCCGTTATCTTTGAGTTTTTTTGCTATCCCAACATTTTGTAAGCCAACTGAGATAGAATCACCTATTAAAACAATTGTCCCGTTAGAAGCAGCGCCGGCGCTGCTGTTGTCAGAACTGGTTGGCACTTCGCAAGGCATATAAAACAAAATATCATTAGCGGAAAAAAAATCTAAATCAACCGCCAAAACTTTTAAAGGCAATAATAATGTAGATAAAACCATTATCAATAAACAAAGGTATATGTTTGTTTTTTTGAAATTATTCTTAGTTAACATCTTCATATTATTGATCCATCAACCCTATATCATAGGCCTTAAGAACTTTCATGGAATTATTCTTCATGGATACCCAATAAGTTTGTGAAACAGTATTACTATTTGACCCAGCATAACTTGTTACATCTGCTTTAACAATTAGGGTTGGTAATTGACTTTCACCCGCAATAAACGATACCGATGTCAAACTCCCTTTTGTTTTGACTGCTGAGTTTATTGAACGAATTTCAATGTCACGGCTTAGAACCGGGCTGTCAGACGTAAAGTAAGCAGATAATCGTTTGCTTCTTGACGCAATAGTTTCAGAGACATTTTGGGACAAATAGGCCTCAACGGCAGGTTGTATGATTTTCGTATCTTTTTCGGCGCCCTTAGCAATTTTGATACTGACATTCCCCGAGTCTGATTCAACAGATTTTTTTGAATTTTGTTGAAAAATATAAAAAACAGCACAGACTGAAACAATGATGATTATCGCAGATATGATGATAATAATCTTCTTATTCATATCAACTACCATTCACCGACCAGTGCCACGGTTCGGGATCATAATTCTTGAAGCCATATTTGGAAGCATTATTCTTTAACCACACAAAACATTGGTTTGAATGACCACCTATCTTTATGCCGTCGCATGCCAAATCCATCGCTATGCCCATTTGATGATTAGAAGTACCAGGCCTGGCCACGTACCTTTGGTCCTGGCCGTTATCGAACCATAGTTGTGTTTGCAACGCCATGTCTCTGAACCCAGAGTATATACTCAGTCTGTCATTGTCTTTTAGCATCTGTTTAGCCGATGCGGATATTTGTGAGTTTACCGGTTTGCCTGAACCAACATTGCAGGTTCGGACTTTTACGGTGGTGACACGGTAACGAGACCTACCATAGCTTAACGAAATGCGGCCACTAGGGTCTTCGTAATACCCTTGTTGGATTGCAGGATTTGTATTTGTTGTACCGGCGGCACACGGTATATTTGCTCCGTTATCCGTATAATCTATATCGATATTTCCAACGTTCGGACTTGAACCCACAGGGTCGGTAGAATCCTGCGAAGTGACATCTTCGGCATATTCATCATCAATAGCCGCGTTTACGGTTTTATCAAATGTATATATGCGGAAATAACTATAAGGAGCTCCTTGTTTCATGCAGTTACTTCCGTCAACCCAACTCGGATCTGCTGCGTTAAACGCTCCTGATTCTTCATATGTTTGACCAAATGGCATTGAACGGTAGGCGCAGTAGTCAAGGAACTGACCATACTCTTTGCCCGCGGTTGTGTCTCCGTAGTTTCTGTCATTGTAAAAACTATCAACTGCTCCATTTAATAAATTCATTGCAAAGTTTTGAGTTTCACTTGGGACTGGTTCGGTGTATCCTGCCGGTAGTCCTGTTGTAGTGTCTTTTTCTACATAACCGTTATCTTCCATATAACGTGCCACTTCGTCAGTGTCAAGCGCCAAATCTTCAGTCGGCATTACGTATCGAATATTACATTGTACGTCAGCGTCAATACCAGCGTCTTTATATATATCATCGTCACATTTTGTGAACCTTGAAGAATCAATATTTTTTGCATACGTTGCTTGAGGATTTACGGCTGACGACATACTACTAGAAATTAACGACAATATACCGCTTAACGAAGATGAGTTTGCCGAAGAACTAAAGTGGCCACTAATTGATCTTACGAATGACCCAAGGAATGAATATTGACTCGAAACATCAAGAGGGTTGACGTCCTGGGACTCCATTGCAATATAATCTAGTTTCGAGCTGTTCTGTAATTGGTTGTAGGCGACAATCTGTTTGCTGTTTCCAGGCATCATACCTCGGTTTTTTGCCGTTTCTCCCTCTATTACGGCCATACCCGTCCAAGTAGCTGCTCCTCTTTCAACTGGCGAATCCTGCATACCTCCTTCAAATAATGACCCACTTAACGCAGATTTTAGAGCATAGTTAACTGCTAAAAATGCTGCCATCATACCACCAAACAATGCAGCCTGTGGTACTAAAGAGGTACCGCCACTAGTAACTACCCCGACAGCTGCAACTACCACTCCGGCTCCGCGCACAAACCAATTTTGCGCAAATCTACAGGTCATATCATTATCCGAGCCAACGTTAAGAATTGTGTCCATTATTGCTGCAGAAAAGGCTACACCCGATAATAATCGGCTTACCCCCATACCCAAAGAATACGTAGTGTTTACTGGGTTTGATGCAACCTCTCCTGTTGTCGACATACTATACAAATCTGAATCCATAGCGTTCTTGCCATAATTCGGGTTGGCGACGTCCTTTACCGACGCATCGCTCGCTGATGAGCCCGCTATTTCTGAAATCGTTTTTCGATTGTCTGGATTCATAAAAAACTCGCCTAGTACTTCGGAATCAGCTGTTGATATATCGCCAGCTTTCATTTGACCAGCAAGACTCATAACAGGCATTGCGTATTTTGCAAGTTGGACTGAATTTGCAACTTTTTGGGCAATAGCTGCCATCCCAATCGTATTTTTTATTGAACAAGCTAGGTCTACTGCCCCTAAAACCGACAAACCCTTTAAGGCAGCGCCTGTTAGTTTTGTTGGCCTCACAGCAGACTGCACCCCAGAGATAGCCTTTTTCATGGTACCCACCTGTTTTTTGCTATATTGTCTTGGATTTGGGCCTGTGTCTCCCTCTAGTAAATAATGATGTGGCTCTTCCCCATCGGGGACAGCATTACCTTCTTTGTCCACAGGCTTAAACTTAAGATCATCAATACTATTCGCACCAGTTCTATCCATAAGGGCTTTTACCCGATCTTCTTTGGTACCTCTGAGTTCTGGAGGTTTTCTTGATATACCAAATTTATCTAGTATGTTAATAAATGATTTATCGCTAAAACCGATATACTTCATATTAATTCCACGCCTTAATGCATAACGTATCCTACTGTTTCCGCTTTTTATATTAATCTCTTTAGCAAACTCTTTTGGTCCATATGACTTATTTTCAAACACATATTCAGTCGGTTTTATTCTATTGCCAAATATTCCACCTTTTTCGCCAATTACTTTTATTCCGGCTTTTTCAAATTTTTTTACCTGAGTTTTTGACATAGTACGGAACTTACATCTAATAGATAGTGTTCTACAACCTGCTATTGCCTTGTCTCTTTCTACGCTTGGTATCTTGTTTCTCCCCATGTGTTCATTGCGAATGTCAAGAGAGGCAAGTTGGTCGTTAAGGTCGTCAGCGACATTTGTAATAAAGGAAATTGGCGCAAGAATGCCGCTCCCCATGAAAATTGTTGCTCCTCCACCAAATATAAGTGCGATAATTACTGCGACTGGACTCTTTTTTTTAATTGCAGCATAAAGACCGCCGAATTTAGATGAGCCAGGTTTATTGCCGGTAACACTACTTTTCCACGGTCCCTTGATAACATTTGAGCCTTTTGCCTCGCGTTCCGCGACAGAACCAGTACCTAGTTTTCCTGGTTTGGATTCTGAATTCTTAACAGCCTCTAGGTTTCCTCGTCTTGAATTGGTATCGCCACCGCCCTCGAGACCCTTTAGAAAAGGGGGTGTAATATCATGTTCAATATCAGGATCAAATTTTCGTGCGGGTTCAGCCATAATTCCCTTGCATTATCCTTTACACGCTTGATTCGGGGTTAATATAACTACTAGCGCTGGGCCCACTGTTTGGTTGAGTTGGTTGTGGACCTATTGGCTGGTCGGCAATTTGAGGATTGGTGTTGGCTATTTGTTTTTCAGCATCGCTGGCGTCAATTTGTATATGGACGTGGCTTTGTCCGGCAAAGAACAAACCTTGGCCGATTGGGAAATTTGCTAATCGCTTCTTTTCCTCATCTGTTAACTTAAAGACATTCGACATGACATCAACTGCACTTGGCGATTGCTTTAACAGAATCGACATCGAACTGTTGGCAACGATGGCGCGCCCCATTTTACTGCTCATAAAATCTTCGACATCCTGTGTGATTGTCGTCAGGCCCAAATAATATTTACGAGCTCGTTTGGCCAGACTGAATAAAAAGTTTGCCGAGTCGTCATATTTCATCATTTCCCAGGCCTCATCAATTATTAAAAGCCGTTTCTTTTTTTCTGCACGGATTAAATTCCAGATATGACTGAGAATAATATACATTGCAACCGGTCGCAATTCATCCTCTAGGTCACGAGTATTAAATACCACCATCATATTATTTATTTCAGTATTGGATTGCTGGCTGAATATCCCGGCAAAAGTTCCAGACGTGTATTTCCGCAAACGCTGAGCCAAACTTGGCCCACTGCCACCCATGTGCAAAAGCGTATCATACAAGTCGCTGATTGTTGGCGGTTGTGAATTATGCGTCAACGGATCGGCTGTAATCCCGACACGAGCATAAGTATCAATTAATGCTTGATCTAGGTCTGCCTCTTCTGTAGGAGTTAATGCCGAAGGCATTGGGACGCCGGTTGTTGTCGGCTGAGTAGTGCCCAGCATAAGCTTTAATAGTCCATGCAGGGTAATTAAATTGGCACGCAAAGCATTGTCGGCTTCGTCGGTATCAATAACACGCGGTAAATCAAAAGGATTAATCCTGGTGTTCGAATTCAAGCTTAGGCGAATATAACTGCCACCTACCGCATCACAAAGTTTTTTGTAGTCACTTTCCGGATCGATGATAATGACTTCAGTACCAGTCATCAAACTTCGCAAAGCCTCAAGTTTAACCGTGAAAGATTTGCCTGCACCCGACTTTGCAAAAACCACCATATTAGCATTTTCTAAACTAAACCTGTCAAAGATGACTAGGCCATTGTTATGCATATTAATTCCATAAAGTATGCCGTTTTCTTGGGTCAAATCGGCGCTGGTGAATGGGAAACTTGTGCTGATTGCACCCGTGTCCATGTTGCGACGAATTTGTAACTGGTCTGACATTTGCGGTATAGTGCTGTTCAATCCCTGTTCTTGCTGACTGCTGGCGACTTTGCTGAAAACCATTTGCTGGCCAAAAATCGTTTCAATTTTATGTTGGACAAACCCTAGTTCATCCATACTGTCGGCATATAGTGTTATGTAAAGTCCGAAGCGGAAAAACCTTTCGGCTCCAACCTGCAATTGGTCGCGAAGTTCTTCGGCGTCGCCGATAGCGGCTTCCAGACCTGGGTCCCGAATCCGGCCTTTTTCGCTGTTAATTGACATTGACGCTTCCAGCTGAGTCACTTTTTTACGCAAGTTTTTCAGAACAACCTGACTTTCAACCGGATAAACAAACATACTGACATCTAAAACCTCGTCAATATTAATCAGCGAACTCAGCCAACCGGTATAAATTTGTCGCGGGTATCCATATATATATAGCGTCCGTCCATATTTTGTTCCCAGTCTAAAATGTGATGAATGAATTTCGATACTACTGGGGGCGATTAAATCACGAAGTGTTGTAACGCCCTTTAAAAATGCTTGTTCAACTTCGATTTGTTCACGTTCGCGTTGCTCGGCAGCGATTTCGGAAACATCGGATTTTTTTCGTGCCATCATTCTGTTACCTCTGTTCCTGCTTGTTCGACTGGTGTATCAGCAGTTGCTTTTTTGGTATAAATCGATGTTACGTTGTCAAAATCTCCTAGTGGTTCGCGTACTGCTGTGTCTGGGTTATAAAAGTTATAATACAGTTCGCCAAGTTCTTTGGTGTTTAATTGGACGCTTTGTATTCCCAATTGGAACAACCCGGCCATAACACCGTCAACTCTGTTTTTTATTTCAGTTTTGGCTTTTTCGTAAGTGATAGTGTCAATTTTAGTAATAATATTTTTATTTCCGCCAAATAACTTGCCAAAGAATCCCTTGCCTTGTTCAACCAGGTTGTTAACATCGCCCTGCGCATAGTATGGAATTGCGATAAAAAATGATTTGTCCATAATATTCGCTTCTTGGGACAGCATATCGATATAGTCGATGTAATCATCCATCAAAACGTTTAGCAGCATATTATCCTGGTTGCGACGTATTTCGACTAGACGTTCAATGTACGGGCCAATATCAATACGTTGTGAACGGATAAGTATTTGAACTGGATGGTTTAGGGCATTCAGGAAATTTTGGTAACTGTATTCGACGCCTTCGCGTTCGGTACTGCTCATCAAATCGAAGTTTATTGATTTGCAGGCAACAACAGCGCGGAACGAACCATCAGTCATGATGACCATATTGTCGCGGATCTCTGATAATAACAGGGTGTTTTGGGTAGAATTAGGGTTTTTTGGCTTTTGTGGTGCAGGAGCATTGGTACCAGAGCCCTGGATAGCAGAATTACCTGCAGGCGGAGCGGCAGGCGGTTGTACTGGCGTTTGATTGTTTGGCGGCATGTTTGTTCGTTCCCACTCCCCTTAGTATTTGCTATCGAAGTTTAACTATTACCTCTTGTGCGTCTTGTTTTTTCTGAATTCTATCAGCTTCACGAGCAATAGCCGCGATTGTTAGATCGGTATTACTAGCGAGGTTTATTATACCAGCTGGTACCACCTTTGCGCTAGTGGTTGTTTTTGGTTTGGCCGCTGGTTTTTGTTGCCCGATTGGTTCGATGACCGACTGTCTGATATCTGGGTATGGGTTATAGTTGATCGGCGTAGCGACTGTTGGCTCAGCGGCAATAGCCGGTTCGACAAGTGGTGTGCCTCCAAAATAACTGGCAGGACTTGGCATTGGTTGAACAGGCTGAGGCTGAGCCAGTTGCTTTGGCTGGGCTGTAGCAACAGGCTGTGGTTTGGGCGCGAACACTTTTTTATGCATAATGTCGACCGCCTCTTGGCGCAGGCGGGCTTCACTTTGTTTTAATTTATCAGATAGTGAAAGCGAAGTTGTTGCGTTGTTATCCAATATGTCCTCGACAGACTGAGCTTCAAAATATGCGTCGCTTGTCATAGCACTATTTGGTGCTTGGACTCCGGGTCCACGGATAGCCCACCCTTGGCTGTCGACTATTTCAGCCAAATAACTAAAACGGCGTTCGGCTTCGGACATAGATAAATCTTTAGTTCGGCTGTATTCGATAATTTTTGGTACGGTAATTTCAATTAATGAATCAATACCATCCGGGTCCCATAAACGTCGGTGTGGTTTCAGGAAAAACGACACCATTGCCGCCATGTATATTTCCATTGGTTGGTCTTTGCGCAGTGGCAAGGCAAGTGCACCGAAAAATATGATGATTGGCAACGGCAGAACTAAAAGAGGGACAAATAACTGCGCCAATCCCCACGCCATCATAATTGCCAAAGCGACAATAACCAGATAAATAAACTGGCGAAAACTAAACGGTCCGATTAATTTATCGTCAGCTTCAACATCTTGGGGGACTTTATATACCGCCATACTGCTTATAGTATAACTCACCTTTCCGCTCTGGTATACTATCTATATGAAACAGATTGATATGATAACAGCCGTTGAATTGAACGAAATGGCGCAAAAGATGTACGGCAATCTAGTGAAGGCTGTTGTTGACCTTGAGAAAAAGGCTATGGTTGTAGATGTAGAAATGCACGTAGATGCCGAGCAAAAATTGTTAGAAAGTGGCTCGAAACAAGATGATTTATGGGGTATCAACCTATATCCTGCAAAGTTTGGTACGGACGAATTTATTGAATTTGACTCGATGATAAATATCCGGCCAAGGCAACAAAATATGTCTCGTGGCGTTGATGATGAAAATCTTCGAAAACAAATAACATTGCTGGTTGCCGAGAAAGTCAAACAATGAATGAGTCATACGCAGTTGACCAGGAGCGCTGGTCGAAAATGAATATTTTTAACCAAATGGGCAATATTTCAAGCGAGGTCGGCAGGTCTTTTAGTGCTAAGCGCCGCGATGACAATGAGGGTTGTTTGCAGGCCGTAAGGCGTGCGATTGATTTGTTTGATGCGACCATATCAACGTTAATTGCCAATAAATCCCCCAAATCCAAAGAAGTATTACGAGCTAAAGAAGTGTATCTAACGGCCATATTAAGTGATGCTGGTAAATCGGGTCAAGACCAAAACTTGGAGCGATATTTTATGCAGTTTGCTGTTGCTAGTCGGTTGAATAAATAAACATTCGCTAATTACTATCTACTGACTAACATCTACCATTTTGTATACCTTTATATACCGCCATACAGCTTATAGTATAAAAAATTCGGCGTGAAAGATATTAATATTTTTTCTCTTACGACAAGAGACCGTAAAGCGCGTCCATCCGGTCTCTTTTTTCCTGAGATAGATGACCTCTGATGTCCTTATCTTCATAAGCTTCTTCTATAGATACACGAAGGGCTTCTTTCTGGTCATTGCTCAATACACTAGGGTCATCTGCAAGAACGGCGCCGTATATACCAATTTCGTCCTTATCTAAGCCAAGAAAGTCGCCAGCGGAAATCTTTGTTTTTTGCATGACTTTTTTAGCCAGAGTCATATAAGTATCGCTTGGTGTGCCGGCAGCAAGATCGCCCATAGCGGCACCACCAATGAACTTTGGACTATTGCCGGACCGTTTAAGAGAATCTCGAAATGCCTGTGCTCGACGTCGTTTTGCCGTTCTTTGTTCTTCTGTCGCGGTAGGTCCTCCAGGCATAGCTGCAATCGCGTCCCATGTTTGTGCCATGCCCATCCTCGAGGTAGTATCAACCATCATTTCATCAGCCGTTATTAACTCTTCCGTTGTTGCCGTGGTCGGCGGGGCACCGCCAACACCTGGTACTACGCCATTTACAATAATGTCTAGTATCTGGTGCTTATCGGCTGATTCTTTTGGATCGTCACCAGTCGTTAGGCCTCTTTCGGCGAATAATGTTTTATTTGCAGATACGTCCTCCTGCATCTGCTTTGATTGTGCGGCAGTTGCACCAGCTTTAACTCGGACCTCTGCCTCTTGTCCGCCTATGCCAGCCGCCGCCGTTGCGGCACCTGTTGAATCGTCCAACAACTCCTCTGTATAGTCATAGGTTATTTCACGTTGCGCTTGGCTAGTTGCGCTGGCTGCATTACTGGCTGCAAACTGTGCCGTTTGCAGCCTAGTTCGTATTGTAGCGTCAACTCCGGCCAATCTCGAGCCTGGTTCTGCTTTCACTCCTGACGTTGCTTCAGTGACAAGTTGAGTATTTTGTGAGGTTGCTGCCTCATGTTCCTTTTTGGCAGTTGCGGCTGCCAATCGCTCATCTTGTAATGTCAGATTATTTTCGAGGTCAGTTGCTAGTGTATCCGTAGCCTCGTCACTTTCTTGCTTGGCTCTTTCCTCTTCAACTGCAGTGGTATGTAGTGAGAGTCTCGTTGCCGCATCGATGCCTGCGATTGCTTCTGCCGATGGGGTATCTGAACTAGCACTCGTAATAGTTGTCTGCACATTCTTTTTAGTTGTGTCCAGTTTGCGCTCAGCAGCTTTATTCGCAGCCCTTGCCCTTAATATCTCAGGTTTAGCTTCGGTTCTGTCACTAGCAAGTTTCGTCGCTGTATCTGCGATCGTCTTTGCATTTTCAAGCCGATCTCTATCGGCATCTAATGTTGGGTCATCTGCAATCGTTTGTTTGGTTACTTCTTGGGCTGCCTCGTGTCTCATTTTTGCACCTTCGGCATAGGATTTCATTGTCTGGACGCGAGGGTCCAATTCAGTGAGGGCTGCCGCGTCGCTAGTTGCACCTTCTGCTGCCACTGTTGCTTCCTCTAATCTTGCTCTTGTGTCGTCTAGCGTGGAGTCGATTCCAATTCCCGTTTCAGTCCACTTTTTATCAGTATTAAGGTCAGCCTCGGCTTCGAAAGCATCTCTTCGTACTTGTAATGTAGTCGGGTCTCGTTCGACTCGTCCCGCGGCTCGATTTTCCGCGGCGCCCGCGATAGATTCAGAGTGGTCAATTTGTCGTCTGAGTTCATCAAATCCTCTATTTTCCATTAAGCCCTCCTTAACCCTTGCCTCAGCGACCTTTTTATTCCCTTCTGCCGCATATCCACGCTCATTTAACCCCATTGTTTCACCATGCCTGGCGTTTATTGTAGGGTTTTGTTCTTTCAATCTTGTGCTTGTCATTGTTGCGTTTTGGGCCAGCATCTCCTTGGCTGCGGCTGCTGCTACGTCCGTCTCTTGGCCCCTGATTCTTCTGCCGAACATACCACGAACCTGATTACGGCCTAGTTGTGATTTGAGCTCACTTTGTGCTGTTTCGGTTTGGGCTTCGCGGTTTAGTCGTGCACCCTCCCATGCCCTACTAAGGTGTCGTGAAGGATAGCTAAGGCCTCTACCAACTCGCTGGAAGCCCCCTAATACTCCGCCACGTTGATCCGCGTTGTTGGCTCGAAACCTGGCGGCGGCGCTGTCCGAGAAGCTTTTGGCCGTGTCTCTTATCGGCTGGTTCGCCCGATTAGCCACGCCTTGTAACGCACCGTTGACCCTGGATAATATTGAACCACCTTGTCTGGCTATGAATGGCAAAGAAAATAGTGGCAAGGCCATCATTGTCAGTCCAATCATTATATTCCAAAAGTCTTTGCCATTGCCGATAATTGTCGCTGCTGCAAATTGTGCGCCAGCAAAAATAAGTGCAGCCATCGGATACATCATTAACATTGACAACAGTAATCCTCTCCATTTTTTAAACCAACTTTCGGTATTTGGAAGCAGATAGGCTACGAAGGCTAATGGTGCAAGTATAGCCAAGACAATTATAGCGGCCTGACGAAATATAAGCGTAAGAACCGCTGTTAATAATCCAAGCGCGCTTATTAAGGCAAGTCCCAACAAGATAAAGAATAAGGCAGTCGGTCCTCCGGCTAAAGCCACTACACCAACAGCCGCAGCTCCGGCTCCCGCAACACCTACCAGTATGTCTAACGCACTACCCCATCCTACTGTGTATGCTGGTGCCATACCAACGATGAAGTTATAAAGACTCGAGCCTATGATATTAGCCAAATCCACAGCAAGCTGAATAATAATGAACGAAACGTTAACCAAGATTGCCGCAATAATTATCTTCGGCAACATTTTTTTGACACCATAATTCGTGATACCGGCGCCTGTTAATTGAGAAAATATAATGACAAGGAAAAATATTACAAAAAGAATATTTGCGATACTTCGGATTGAACCCCAAGCACTGTAAATACTTTTGGCTTGGTTGGATTGTTTGATTGGGCTGACGTTTAAAAGACCCGACACTAATGACCACATCCCGTCATCTAATTTCGTCAATGCACTTATAATAGGACAAATTATCCATCCAATCCCTGATACCTGTGCCCCGCAACTGTTATCTGTTGTGTTATTATTCGTGCCGCCGCTAGGATTCAAAGCCTCATTGCTTGTTGGGTCAACTACATTACCACCTCCACCATTTTTTATATTGTTCTTGATCCATGTCGAAAGAGCAGCGGCATTAGCATTTATTACTGCTTCCATTGCACCGCATTGGGCGCTCAGATTGCCTCGTTGAGGAGATTGTATAGACGTAAGATTGTAAATTGTTTCTGTTCTTGGTTTCATGCCAACAAATGCCACTCTAGATACCCTACCAGTCGAATTATCTACCACATTGACATGATATTGTCTCTCGGCAGGACCAGCATTGGATGGCGTCATACTATTTGCAAGTCCCAAACAACGGTCTCTAAATGAATACCAATTAAATGTATAATTTTGTGCTTTTGTTAATGTTGGGTCATTACCAAAATTTCCACCGTAAACCTTTGACAGAACGCTTAGTCTGAATTTATCAGAATCAAGCCTAGTGCCGTTTGGGCTCTTAAAATCTCCGCTGCCATTCACACAATCATTCCCACTGTCATTCGGGCTGTTTGCGCGCACAAACCCAAAGTCACAAAGTGCTGAGGCTGCCGAATCATATCCCCACAATTTAACAGCATTCCGTATCCAACTCGATTTATTGGTGGAGGGAGTGTCTTCAAATTTGTAACAACTAACACCACTAGTGAATCCGGCCTCAGATAGAAAACTGTTGTCTTCAATCAAATCCAGTTTAGGTGGACCAGCTACACCATTATTATAGACAGGTTGATATCCTGGATCCTTGAACCAATTTATTTTTTCTGCGTGTTCCGCCGATATTTTATCACCGTCAATCAGTGGAGTAATTGAAAAACAATAAGATAGCATTCGAAGGTACAGCCATGATCGAGCACCATCTACTGGAGTGAATTTGTCGGAGAGGTGGGTAGAGGTTCCGCCAGTACTTCCTCCTCCTGACCCAAAGGCCCGAACGGTAGTCATAAATAGAGGCTCGACCATTCCAAATGTGATCAATGTAATCATCGAGAATAGAATAATTTTTTTGAATGTGTGTTTGCGCCACATGATATCTACATTTAACCACAAGGGCTATGGTTATACAAGAATGTATTAGATTTCATGTCAACTTAAAAAATAGTTGTTTTTCTCGATTTAGATTATACATTTTATTAAACAAATTTTTTAATAGAAAAAATCCAGTAACCAGACCCCTTGTTCATTACCGTCATAATTTTCATATGTTTTATAAATAAACTTTCCCTCAAAATCCTTGCCGTCTTGATTATGAAATTTGACGTTTTTATACTGAATTGTATTACCTTGCCTATCCTTGCCCGACATAAGATCGCTTGTTCCTGTTGCGGTCCATTTATTTTTTAAGAACATGTCTTGTTCGCTTTTCCCCATTTTTTCTAGCTCTGCTACGTTATCAAGATAATCAACGGAAACCATCTTACCTTTTCTAGTCTCATAATAAACGCTATTAAAAATCTTTTCGCCGTCTCTGGTATCATAATTAACCGCCCAATCGCCTGTGCTTTTACCGTCACCGACATTGATATATGCCAATTGTCTGTTGTATAAATTAGCGTCTAATATTTCTTGTCCGTTGCTGTCAATAGAAACTGGCTCGGGTTTTATCTTGTATTCGCGGGATTTTGCTTGTCCATAGAGAACTTTATATTCGCCAGACAAAACAGTAAGGTCTATTGCGTACTGTGAATACTGCAATCGTTCGTCAAATGGTAATTCATCGAACGTTTCAACGTCCATTCTCTTGTATTTTTCCATGGCGTTGGTAAACATATCTACGTTAGCAGGGGTTGCTTCGGGACTTGGGCTAGCAATTTCGGTTTTTGTCGGTTTTGGTTGAGGCTGGCTTTTGGTTAACTCTTTGCCGCAACCTATACCAGCTGTAGCAAAAACCGCAAACGCGGCTACAGACGCAACTGCTTTCTTTGGTGAAAACTTCTTACGTTCATGACCACAATCTGTTATTGATTCACTTTTCACGGTTTATATCCCTTCATACGCTAATAATTAGTAACCAAGTTGTTACAGATATTTATACACTAAAAACGCAAAAAATGCAATACTAATCTGATAACGTTTTTCTAAAACACTTGCGTAATACTAGTTTTTATCGTACTTTATTAATAGGCATGAAAATAAAACAAACAATACTTTTAATTGGGTTAATAATAGGGCTGACTGGTGTTTTTGTTGGCCCTGTTGCATCTGCCGCGACGTGTGGTGGCGTCAAGACTTCGATAATATCTTGTACGGAGGGAAAATCTAAAACAAACATCAAGGACACTGGTATTTGGGGATTGTTACTGATGGCAATAAATTTTCTTACCGCCGGAGTCGGGATTGCGGCTGTTGGCGGAGTAGTGTTTGGATCTGTTATGTATATGACGGCCGGTGGCAGCCCTGACAGGATTAAGAAAGCCAATATATTCTTATCGAATGTAATTTTAGGCATAATAGTATACGCTGCCATGTTTGCCTTTTTGAATTTTATTATTCCAGGAGGTCTGTTTTCGCCATGAAAAGCTTACGTAACTGGATAACATCATTCGTCATAATTGCGGCTGTTGGCGGGGTTATGGTTGTTACTACTACGCCTCAAACGACAAGCGCTGCAGGCCTTTCTGATAGTTGTAATCAAGGCTTTTTGGGGTTTCCGTCATGGTACCGAGGCCTGACTGACAACAAGTGCAATATAAAAAGTCCGGCCAGCGCCGGGGGGTTAAGTAGGTTTATTTGGCTTATTGTGCTTAATATAGTTGAAATGGCAATCGTGGTTGCCGCCTATTTGTCTGGGTTTATGTTCTTGTTTGGAGGCTGGATGTTTATTATCAGCCAAGGTAAACCTGAAACTGCCGCCAAGGCACGTTCGATAATGACAATGGCCGTTATGGGGTTAGTCTTGATGATTTCCGCGATAGCATTAGTTAATTTTGTATTTGATAAGGTAATAAAATGATGATATTAGAAATATTAGCAGCAGTAGATCCGGTTAAGATTAAAACTACCGAAGTCAGTATTCCCCACACAAGCGCAGTTAGCGTACTCGGAGGAGTATTAGATGGGATATATTTTATAGTTGGGGCTGTTGCGGTAATAATTATTATTCTCTCCGGTTTTTCATTTGCATCGGCATCGTACGACCCGGCAAAAATAGCCAAGGCAAAGAACGCCATCTTGTACTCCGTTATCGGTTTAATAGTGGTAATCCTGGCATTTTTTATAACTCAATTTGTGATAGGGAAAATGACAGGAAAGTTTTAATGGCATATAAAAATTATTGGGGGACATCGGCAAGATGAAAAAAATTAAATATCTGATATTAACTCTAGGTTTTATCGTAAGCTTTGGTCTGTTCTTGATACCAGCACACGCCGGTGCTGCTCCCTATGACCCATTAAAGGACTCCTGTACTGGAGCCGCAGCAAATTCTGTCCTGTGTAAAAGTAGAACAACAAACAAACTTCCAAATTATGTAAAGATAATAGTCAATACTTTGTTGTTTATTCTTGCGGCAGTTTCAGTTATCGTCATAATTATAGCTGGCATTACCTACACAACTTCCGGTGGGGACGCGACACTGGTAACCAAGGCAAAAAACACCTTGCTGTACGCCGTAGTCGGTCTGATAGTTGCGATTATGGCATATGCAATCGTAAACTATATTATTGGACAGTTTGGGGCATAATAAACCAAACACCTATTAACAAAAGATTGGTTATCTGCTATAAAGGTATTAACAACTAATCCGCTTATGTAATTTGTAAAGAACAAATACTAAATAGCGAAAGGAATAATTAAATGAAAATACGATCAATCAAAATCATGCTAGCAGGGTTATTGGCAGCGCCCCTAATGGCGGTCGGGGTTGGTATGATGATGCCAGCCAGCACTTTTGCGGCAAATTCAAATTGTGACAATCCAACACTTGAAAATGGAGTGGAATGTACGCGGGACGACACCAATAATACACCGACGACACTCTTTGGAAGCGGTGGAATATTCCAAACTATTGTTAACATCTTTTTATTCATAATCGGGGCAATTGCCGTTATTATGTTGATTTACGGAGGCATTCGCTATACGATTTCCGGCGGTGATTCTAAACACGTCACAGCGGCCAAAGACACGATTTTATATGCAATCGTAGGTCTTATAGTGGCAATTCTGGCTTATGCGATCGTTAATTTTGTTATTACCGGATTGATTCCAAAATAATAATTACCGATAAAAAGAAAATATCCGCCTTCTTAATGGGCGGATATTTAAATATAAGCGATTATCTGTTATAAATAGAGCAAGGTTATTAATCGCTTTCAGGTCATTTTTGAACAGCGAGAAGGAGGCAATAAATGAAAATGAAATTAATAAAAACTATCTTTGCCGGTATTTTGGCTGTGCCTATAATGGTTTTGGGGCTAAGTTTAGCTGGAGCAACGTCGCAAACTGTTTCGGCTGTAAACTTTACTACTGGAGCTGCTGGTGGTGCTAGCTCGGCGCAAGGATCAAGCCAACCATCAGATTTATTTGGCAATGGTGGTATTTTTCAAAAAATTACCAACATCGCCCTTTACCTTATCGGTGCAATCAGTGTCCTTATGCTGATTTACGGTGGTATCCGCTATATAGTTTCCGGCGGTGATTCTAAAAACGTAACCGCCGCCAAAAATACTATATTGTATGCGATTGTGGGGATTGTTGTTGCAATCTTGGCCTATGCAATCGTCAACTTTGTTATCACAAGCTTAACACCAGGTGCATAATCTATAAAACAATAAAAGGGGAAAATATGAAAATAAAATCAATCAGAATTTTGTTAGCAGGTCTTTTGATGATCCCAGTGCTGGCGTTGGGTGTTACTCAATTTGCCTCGGCGTCAGATTTAACTGACGGCGCAAAAGTTGCCCGGGGGGACAGTGTCGATAAGGTCTGTCTGTTTACTAACAGCAAAACAGGCGCCGCCGCCTGTAAGTCTGGTATTTTTACGACAATTGTTAATGTTTTTCTATTTATTATCGGTGCAGTCAGCGTCCTAATGATTATTTACGGAGGTATCCGATATACCATTTCGGGCGGTGATGCCAAAAACGTCACAGCGGCCAAAGATACGGTTTTGTATGCAGTGGTTGGGCTTGTTGTTGCGATTATGGCCTATGCAATCGTCAATTTCGTAGTTAATCAGTTCACATAAATCTATTGATAAGTAAAAAATACGACCCGTAACGGGTCGTATTTAATTTCAAAGTATTTGTTTTACTATTGAATTTGGATCTTTTTGGCAGCCTCTTGTCGAATTTTGTTGAATTTGATTGTCAGTACGCCGTCTTTTAGGACCGCTTCAACTTCATCTTCTTTGACGCTGACTGGAAGTGCCAACGTTCGGCTAAATTCGCCCCAGTAACATTCTTGGATGTGCCAATTAATAGCATCTGTGTCGTCACCGCTGTTTAGGGTGCCACTGATCGTTAGAATCCCATCGCTGATACTAACATCTAGCTCTTCTTTGTTAACACCGGCTGTGCGTGCTTTGACGACCAATTTATCCTCGGTTTCATAAACATCAACAGCAAGTTGACCCGGGAATTCCTCTTCAGAATCATCCCAATTGGCATCAGTCGCAGGTGCAGTTGCCTCGGGTTCGGTTGATGTTAGTGTGTCGTCGTTAAGAAAAGCCGCCGTCAGCTCATCTTCGATTAGTAAGTCGTCATTTTGTTTCCGGGCCATGATATCCTCCACTTTCTCTAGGCTCTATTGACAAATAGTCTCTCACATTATAACCAACATATCCAGTATAAT
>JAYSMZ010000017.1:0-25414 GCA_043724245.1 bacterium | reverse complement strand
ATCGTGGGGGCACTAATCGATAAACGGCTGTTACCGTGGGTCGAAAGGTCCGTCATGACCCCTACCGACACTCAAGGATCGCGCCACTGGGGATTGTGGTAATAGGAGAAATTCTATGAAGATGGAAGGGTTTCTGTAGGAGTGGGCCGCTGGTCTGTGCATAATCGCACGGGACCGGTGGCCCCTCCTACGAACAACAAAAAAGCGAATTATAATGATTTGATTTAATAACTAACTTAAAAAAGACGAATCTTTTCTGTCATTATCGTTTATTATCGGATAATTTACCTCTTTGCGACGCTGTTTGATATCAATCGGATATTTGCCATTAAAACACGATGTCGAAAACAATAACTCTTTCAGCCCCGTCGCTTTAATCATGCCATTAAATGAAATATAGTTCAGACTAGTCGATCCTAAATATTTATTTATCTCGGCAATAGATCTGTTGGCGGCAATCAAATCAGCTTGTTTTGGTAAATCAATTCCGTAAAAATCCGGAAATTTAACCGGTGGCGAACTGACTAAAAAGTGCACTTCGCGGGCGCCGGCTTCGAATAACATCTTTACAATCTGCCTGGAAGTCGTCCCGCGCACAATCGAATCATCAACAACTATTACCCGCTTGCCTTTGATGATGCCTTTTAGCGGCGCTAATTTCAGTTTTACACCTTGTTCGCGAATGTGTTGTTCGGGCTCGATGAATGTCCGATGTATGTAACGACTTTTTATTATGCCTGTTTCATAAGGAATCCCGCTGGCGACCGAATAACCTATCGCAACGGGAATAGCACTCTCTGGAACAGGTATTACTATGTCTGCATCTATTTTGTATTCATGGGCCAGTTCAATCCCAAAATTTTTCCTGACTTCATATACTGATTTTCCCAACAATTGACTGTCCGGGCGAGAAAAATAAACAAATTCAAAAATATCTAATTTTTGAATGCTTTTTACGATTTGTTTACGGTGTATTCCTGTTTCATCAACAACAACCATCTCGCCGGGATGGACATCGCCGATGTGTTTAGCACCGATTGGATGAAAGGCACAAGTTTCAGATGCAAATACATAACCGCCGTTTAATTTAGCAATCGAAAGTGGGCGGATACCGTATTGATCGCGAATGGCAACCAGCTTGTCTTTGCTCATTATTAGTATCGAAAATGCGCCTGTCATCAGCGGAAAGACTCTTTCAACGGCTTTTTCCAATTCCACGCCCTCTTTTGTCAGGCTATGAATCGCCTCTGTAATCAGCGTTGAGTCTGATGTTTCGGACGTTTTAATGCCTTTTTTTTGCAAAAAATCGGTTAAAAGTGTAGTGGTCGGCAGATTACCGTTGTGTACCAGTACGATTGAACCGTCTGGGACCTCGATCGGATGGGCGTTTATTAAATCCGTGCCTGATGAAGTCGAATAACGATTATGGCCGACAGCGGCGAAACCCCTCAGGCTTTTAATTTCTTCTTCACCAAAAACACTGGAAACCAGACCATTATTTTTGTAACAATATATCTTTTCACCATCAGTTGTTGCAATCCCGGAACTTTCCTGACCCCTGTGTTGTAACGCATACAAACCAAAAAAAGTCAGTCGACTGACGTCTAAACCCCTGCCGTATATACCAAATACGGCGCACTTCTCCCCAATGCTTTTCACTAAACTTATTATACTCTTTTTAGACTATTCCCAACTAAATTCGCAGTCACCAAAATGACCCCAACGAGCGGTCTTTTCATAAACAGGTTTTTTCAAGTCCAAATATTTAATAATCCCGTTTGGTGACAAGTCATAGCCTTCGACCTGGAACTTGTTTCCGTCAACGACTGCGGTCGCTTCCAATGGTTTATCGTGGCCAATGGCATACGCCAAATAAACGTACACCTCACTGGCATTTTGTTTTTTCAGATAATCAACTGCGATTTTTCGAGCCATGTATGCAGCTGATCTATCGACTTTACTGGGATCTTTGCCGCTGAATGCTCCGCCGCCAATTGGAGTCCGTGGTCCATAATTATCGACAACCAATTTTCTTCCGGTCAGTCCAGCATCAGCTTCAAAACCGCCAACATTCCAATCTCCTGCTGGATTAATATGAAAGTCAATTTCGTCATAAACTGCCAGTTTTTCTGTAGGCAACCAGGCTTTTACCATTTCTAATAGTTCAGCCTTGGGGGTCTTTTGGAAACTGGAAACAATACTGACGATTTTTCCATCTTCGGTTGTAATTTGAGTTTTGCCATCAAATGGATACTTTTTGTAAATGTATTGGCACAGTCTACGCGCCAACACGTATTCCAACGGCATCAGTTCAGGAGTTTCTTTGGTTGCGTAGCCAACCATTATTCCCTGATCACCGGCTCCGCCGATATCGACTCCTTGGGCGATTTCGCGGCTTTGTTCGGCAATGTTTTCGATAATCTTGACATCGCCAGCAAGACGTTTAACGATTTTTGTAACATCAATTTTTTCGGTATTTGATGTGACTTCACCGGTAACAAATACAGTCCCGTGACCTCCGGCAACATCGACACCAACTCGCACGTTTGGGTCTTTTGCCAAGTATGCGTCCAGTATTGCGTCCGAAATCTGATCGCAGATTTTATCCGGGTGTTTTGGCGACACGCTCTCGGCGGTTCTAAAATTTGACATAAAATATATCCTTTCTTGCAGGAAAGGATAAAACGTCAATTTCACATCCTTCCCCACTGGGGCTAGGCTTAGCACCTTGCGTTACACGTAGGTTGCTGGCAGGTCTACGAGCTAGGACTCTCACTGCACTCTTGATATTAAATTGTTAATGTCTATATTATACAGTATCCGTGCTTTAAAACTAAATAGAAAAGAAATAGAAAAGGTCCGTCCTTTCTGTTTGTTGTACGTTCAACATCACTCTAAGGTGTCAAAAAGGACGGACCTTTCTGGGTTTTTCTAACTCTTTATGATTTTGATTTCGGCGAAGGTTTTGTTGTCGGTTTTTAGGGTTTTGACTTGATATCTTTGAATTCGTACGTTTGACGTCAAGCTGGTTGGAGCAAATTGTACGTTTTCGACTCGCAGATCGTAATTTACGAATTGGCCGGAACCATAACACTGCTTGCCTACAGGGCAAGTCGCGTTATTAAATCTGCTGATCTCTACCGAGACGTTAGAATATTTTAATTTAGCTTTTTGATTCATTTCCAACCTGACTGGCGTACCTTCATTCACGAATCTGTATTGTGCTACTGGAACAACAGGTATAGAAATGTACAAGGCCATCAAAATTCCGGTTACAACGGCCACGATAATAATTACAAATTTGTACTTTTTGATGAGTCTCCAAATTACCGAAAAAACATTTTTTTTAGGTTTCTTCGTTGAAAAGCGCTCGTCAATAGGCTGTGGTTTAAATGGCTCAAATTTATGAACCAGTGGGATATCCTCTTCCATACTGCGTATATTATACACTAGTTACAGATTCAAAAGTTGTTTCTTTTTCGATTCGAACTCTTCGTCGGTTATTGTGCCTTCATCGCGAAGCTTATGAAGTTTTTCAATTTCATCGGCTGGGTCAATTATTGGCTGTAATGCTGGGCCTTCGGCTTTTTCGTTTGCGGAAACACGATCTTCTATCATCTTACAAAGCTCATGCGGCTTTTCCATTCCCTTGAACCAAATTCCTTCGACGTCATTTCCGGAAAAAACTTTGACAGTACCAAAACTTAACAACCTGCCCCATAGGCTTACAAAGGCATCAACTGTGTTAATTTTGTCATACGAAATCTGAGTCAGCGTCGTATTCAACCAGCCCATGCGATAATCAACTCCGTTTTCAGCGACAGTCACGGATGTAAAAATAAATCGCACCAACAACATCAGTAATATTATGGCCGCAATAACAATCGCCGCGACAAATATGGCAAAATCACCAGCAAAAACGGTGGCCAAGGCCGCCACAATCACGACAATTACGTAAAATACAAAAAGCGTGCTGCTCATTTTGAAAGTAGTTTGTTTATTCATGGTTTTATTATACACTTTCGAATATAATGCAACGGCACTGGCGAAAGCTGGTCTCTAGCAAAAGGATTGCCTAGTGGTTATTTAGGTATTTATGCAAAAGATAAACTGGTCATGAAATGGAATGCTGAATGGGATAGAGGAAATGCCGAAAACTGGTCAAAACCTCCCTATGCAGCGTGGGAAAACAATGAATGGAACGGAATGGCGGCCGGTGGTTCAGGAGCAGTTTGGAAATATAAGATTGTTTGGGTTGGTGATTATACAGCTAACCCATCTTTAATTCCTGAAGGTGGATATGGAGTATGGGATCAATTTGCAACAATTATGGATCAAGGGAAAGATCCAAGCATTGGGCCAGGCCACATATGGTTTGCGCATGCTAACCCAACTGGTTATGGTGCATTTAAATAGAAACATTTAATATAAAATAATTCCAAAGTGGAGTTCAAAAAGAGCCTTTATCCGGCTCTTTTTGTTCAGTTTAATATTTTCATAATTACTTATTAGTTGGTGTCGGAAAGCTCTGTATAAATTTGCCAAGCGCGTCTGGATTTTTATTAAGGTAGACTTCTATCCAGTTACCTAAGACGCCATGTTTTATTAATTCCTCCCGCTCTTCGTCAAACAAATCGTCATCGAACCACAAAAAAGGTTCAGAAAAATCAATTGCCTCTGTCTTATTTTCTTGCCAAGTCGTCGGTTCAATCTTATTCAGCCAAGGTGTTAAGTCCTCGTCGAAAGCTCGATTAACATACTGGACGGCCCACGAAGGCTTCCCGTCCATACATTGTGTTGTTAACCAATAAACTTCATAGTTTTCAGTAACATATTTAATAAATTCACCAGCGTGCTCGGCTGGGTAATGTTCGTTCGCCAACAACACTCCGTCGATATCTAGGTAGATATTCATTGATTTTATTTTACGCTATTTTCACAATTATCTCTTGCCATAATAATTTCTTGCTTAAATTCCTCGGCAGATTCTTCAAACTTTATTAATGATTGGTTGTAAAAGGCCATTTCTGACATTTCTTCATCATAAACCTCATTGATAAAATGATGTTGCACTCTGAACATCTTATCTTCTTTGCCTATTATCTTTAAATATAAATTTCCAAAAAATCTATTCTTTATTACCATAATTATCCTTTATGTAGTTAGGGGTTCGATTTCATTTTAACTTATCAATACCGCGAATTGGGTTTGCAGGAGTTTTAGAGTTGCTCGAATAGTTTGTTGTGCTATTTTTTTTGTAATTTTGCCTTCCTTTACGAAGATTCTGTCTTTTACGCCTATGAATTAATTCTAGTAAAGTTCTGGGCTTTTTTTTAATCTTAATAGATTCTAGTTTCGTAGGTTCTTTATAATCTAGATTATTAACTGTAATTTGATAGCAATTGACACTCCCCGACGTCCTCACGTAGTGTCAAGCTCCCGTTTCTGCGAACACCTTGTCTCGCAGCCTGAGGTCAGCAGCGTAAGCTGCTGGTGTGGTTTTTAGGGCACTGTGGATACGCCTGGTATTGTAGTAATGAATCCACATGGCAATTGCTTCGTTTAATTTCCCAAGGTCACCGTGCTGGTTAGGATTACCCAGTTCTTGTTTTAAAGTTAACATGAATCGTTCCATGAAACCGTTCTGCCAAGGGCTGCCTTTGGCACTGCAAGATAGGGTTATCTCCATCTTGTCGCATAATAACTGGTGTTTGTGGCTCAGATATTCGGATCCCTGGTCGGAGTGCAGGATGTATGGTGGGTGGTGTTTGCTCAATGCATCTAATAGGGCTGCGTAGGTTAAATTGCTGCTGTGGTTGGTGCCCAACCGCCAACCAACTATCTCACGAGTTTTGAGGCTCAGTACCACTGCTAAATAACAGAAACTACGTTCAAAAACCACAAGTAAGTGAAATCTTGGCTCCACGCCTCAGCATCTGTCATAGCGGCGTAATCCATGCCATCTTGCGGTCGGGTTTCGTTCTTAAATACCGCATAATGGTGCAATACATTAGGTGGTGCCATTATCTCGGCTTTTACGCCCTTTTTGTATTTGTAACGTTTACCTGGTCTGGGTGCCACGACACCAGCCAGGGTACGGATTCGCCTGGTTTTGTTGTGGCTCCAACCTAGGTGAATAGCTAGTCGACGAACACCGTAAAACGGATGTTCAGAGTGTACCGCTTGTAACTGAGCAGCAGCCAACTGGTCGGCCTGGAGTTGGACAGTTCTAGGACGGTAGTAACTGGTCCTGGATATCCCCAGGATGGCCGCGAAATGTTTATGCCATCCTGGCTCGACCTCCGTCAAGATAGCTAGCCTTTTGGGCGTTTTAATTCAGCTGTAGCTCGTCCCAGTAGGTTGTATAGTTGTTCGTTTTCCTTCTTTAAACGGTTTAACTGGAGGATTAGGCTGGTGTTGCTGTTTAGTACATTGGATCTGAGCCAAGTATAGATGGTTTTGCTGCTGACGCCGTATTGCTCGGCAACCTCCACTACCCGCATACCCTCATCTCGTATTTTAGTTAATATTTCCGCTTTAATCTGCGGGTCAATGGGTTTAAAGCCTGGCATAGTTTAGCTCCCTTCATATTAGTAATTATTGTACCGCCTTATGTAGACAGTGTGTTCATTTTAATGGGAGCGTGACACCTTCATTACTGGAATCACTAATCTTAAAGATTAAACCATGTTTTTCATAAAAATGTTGTAGTTTATCGAAGTGATCGCTACCCACTTCTGACATATTACCTTTTATAGATTCAGCTTTGAGGAACTTTGCAATTTTGATGATATTTTTGTGAGCAACAATCAAGCCCTAATAAATCAGTAATCCCCTGACACGCTTTGAATATTAAATATTAGTGACTTTTATCAAAGCTCATTCAACTAACAACCACGGTTCAGCGCGGGAGAGTTTCATGTCATCATCCAGTTCAATAAATATCGATATTATTTACGCTAATACGACTTTTTTATCTAAGACTTTGGCAATCTTTGTTAACGTAGCGAAGGTCGGGTTAGAATCACCACCCTCTAATCGTGCCACTGCTTCTTGTTTCATACCCGCTTTTTCGGCTAGTTCTGCCTGAGTCATTTTTTTTGCTAAACGTGCGGATATCATACTATCAATCAACGCAAACTCGGCTTCGAGTGCATCGTATTCTTTTTTAACTTCAAGATCAGATAGGACTTCCTTTTTGAAGTCTTTCCAATTAGTGAATTTGCTTGTATCTACTTTACTCATATATTTAATATAACATATACGTTATAATTTAGTCAATATATCTTTTCTTTCTACTGCAATTTTGTAGTCCTTAGTCGACATTTTTTGGGTTTTCTTTGTATGTGCGTGTAAAAATATTATTTCTAGCCTGCTTGTAATAGAAATATAAAAGATCCTTATGTTATTTTTACCCACCACTCTAAGTTCATAGATTCCATCATTAATATATTTGCTGTGTGGCATCCCCAAATTAGGACCATACCTACTCACAAGGTCTATATTACGAGCAATTTTTGATTTTGTTTTCTTATCTTGACTACGTATGAAATCTTGAACAAGCTCATCCCCTCGACTATTTGTATAAAATTGAATTGTCCAGTTACTCATGGGACAATAATATCATAAATTTACTAAGCTAGTTTTAAGTATTAGATATTCGCAACTTTTATTAATGAACGTTCAACCAGTAGCCAAGGTTCTGCGCGGGATAGTTTCATATCGTCGTCAAGTTCAGTAAATATCAAAACGATTTTTGATGCGCCGGACTTGCCTATGCGATTTGCGATTGGTGATAGTTTCGAAACGACGTATGGATGAACTGCAAAATCCTTGGCAACGTTATCATCCTTACCTGCCGATGCAACGGCCAACAGTTGAAAGGCTTGGGATGAAAGTAGTGCCGTCAAACGATAAACATCCTCGGATTGCTTCAACGTTTTCAGCACTTCCATCAGGTTTTTCGTATCGCCACGAAGCGCAGTTTCAAACAAATTAAAAACATTTTCGACTGGGTTCGGCTCGACAATGTTTTTTATACTTTCTTCGGTAATTTCCTCTGTTAGCGACAATTTCTCCAATGCGTAAAATAATTGCCATTGGTCAATTCCAACCCAATTTACTAAGGTTTGAATAAGTTTTTTATTCAGCTGTAAACCTCTTTTTTCGGACTCTGCAGCCACCCATTTTTCAGCTACACCAACATCACGGTCAGACCACTGCACAAACTCGTGGACTTCTGCAATTTTTTGCAAAGTTTTGTATGTCGACGTGCGTTTATCGGGTTTTGGTTCGATCAAAACTAAATGAATATCGTCAGAAATCTTGTCCGTCCAATCCCCTAGGACCGGCCAAACCGATTTGTTTTCGGACAAATTGCGAATTACAATCAAACGCTTGTCCGCGAACAAACTGACGCCCATAAATATGTCAGGTAACTGCGATACCTGCAGTTCACTGCCCTCGATTTTTTCAACATTACCATCAAAATCAGAAATAATGTCATCCAGCGCCCGCTGAATCTCAAACGAATTTTCACCAATTAGTAAAGAAATCATCTGCGTCTAGTATAGACCAGATGATTGGCTATTGGAATGTAGCTATTGGAAGATAACTGGATGAATAACCTAAAACAGAATTGGCTATTGGCTAATGGAAGATTTCTATTAGCGAAAAATTGCATTTGCTATATTCAAATAGCCAAATTCCAATAGCGGAACAAAAGCTATAGCTTTTGTTCCTTTGGGCAAATATGCGTGCCACGACCGGCAACTCGTATCTTTATTATCTCGGTTCCACAACGCGGGCATTCCAAACCCTCACGCCTGAAAACTCGAGCAAATTCCATATAACTTCCCTTTTTACCTTCGGCATTCACATAATTACGATTCGTACTGCCACCTTTTTCAATCGATAGATTCATAACAGTGCGTAGCTCGGAATATAGCAATTGGAATTTGGAAGATGGCAAATCGCCAACTCGTGTAGCGGGGTGAATTTTAGCGCTCCAAAGTGATTCGTCAGCGTAAATGTTACCGACACCGGCAATAACCGATTGATCCAGCAGCGCGGCCTTGATAGTTGTTTTGGCACGTCGTTTAAAACGAGTCGCAAATTCAGTCGCCGTAAAGTCGGCTTCAAGTGGTTCGGGTCCGACACGTTTCATAAAATCAATATTTGGTACTTCAGATGTTGGCATCAACCGAACCCAACCGAATTTGCGCTGGTCGTTGAAAAACAGATGTGAGTCATCGGCAAAATGGATAATTACACGTGTTGATTTATCGGGCAAAGCCCCAACCAAACTGTCAGTTGGGTGACCCCCCGCAAAGCGCTCTTCGTTATCAAGTTCGCCGCTTGACGCACCTTCATTCAAAGCACTGCTTCGCGCCAGATCTGACTCGAGCCCCGACGTCGGGCCAGATTTGGGTTCCAGGGTGCCATGAATTGAAGGTGCATCAGTGGCTCGTAGTGCAGACGACAACTGCACATCTGTTTTTTCAAGACATCTGGAGCCCGAGTTCAATAAGGCGCCGGGACCCTTAGTGGACCCGGCGTGAAGCCGTCTTGATGAAATAGAGGTGCTGGTGTCGTGATTGTGTTGACCAACATAAACCAATTGTCCCGTCATCTTTAAATGAATAACCAACGTGTAATTGGTTGAAAGGTCTATTAGTAGGACTTTGGCGCGGCGGCGAACTTCGGTGACGCTGGCGCCGATTAGAGAATTTCGAACGTCCGGTTCGGCATTTGGGAAACTTTTGGGATTATCGGCCCTGACGGCAGCGATTACTTTACCAATTATAAGTTTATTTAGTCCGCGTTTGACGGTTTCTACCTCGGGGAGTTCAGGCATTTTCAGCCTTTAATATTTTAGATAAATCATGAATCGCCTGCCCGGTTGAAATAAACCAAACTCCCTGCATACCAGCGGCTTTGGCTGCGTCTATATTCAAATAAGTATCGTCAATCATGACGCACTGCGACATTTTAACCCCTAATTTGTCCGCAATTAGTTGGTATATGCCGATTTCAGGTTTGGCCATATCAACATCACTGGATAAAACGACCGTATCAAACAGTTCTTTTTGCTCTGTCGAATTAAAATAACTATTGAAAAACCCCTTGCCGACGTTGCTGAGCATAGCGATTTTATATTTACCGGACTTTTTCAATTCCAGCAGCCATTTCATACTACTTTCGACCCGAACACTTCCACCCCAATAGCGCAATTCAATTTGTTTAGGGGTTAAACCAATCAGCGACGATAGCCCCTCGTTAAATTGCTGGCGTGTAATCAGACCGTAATCTGCTTGATGATCCAGGTCGTCAATTTGGCGAACAAATTTTGGATAATCATTTTTCAGTGCAACGCGTGCCGAGGTGACCAACACCCCAAAACAATCAAAAATGATTGCCTTTATTGCCATATACCACTTGTTTTAGTTAGACCATCCGGAATCTGAACGATAAACAGATTAAGTAGAGGGTTATAGTTTCGACCAAGCGAACCGGTGGCGTTACCACACGAGGTCGCCCAAAGTTGCTTGACTTGTTTATTACTGTTTAGAATCGTGAATTGGTACAGAAACCCAGTTGCGCAAACCCCATCAGTATTATTAGCCATTCCTGTAAATTCGCTTGAATTCATAAGTTTTGCTTGGTTTAGGGCATTAACGAATTGATTATAAGACTGAACATTATTACCTAGCAATTCGTTGTTGGCTACTGATTTTAAATACCCACCATAGATTGTAAGCGTCCGATTATTAGGAGTAATCCGTATCTGGTACGAATGGAATTTTTCATCAGCTACGATTGGGCCGCGTATGTCAACTTTAACAGCACGACCGGCAGATGTGGATAGTAAATCAGACTGATGAGTATCGATTTTGGTAAAAACATTATTGCCGCTGCTGAAAAACAACAAATTACCGAAGAAAACCAAGCCAAACAAAGCAACGCCAATGATAATTGCTACCACCGCAATCGATATGATACGCCTCGTCCTGTAGTTGTCCATTTCATCTGTTATTATAATATCATTTATCTGTTATGGCAACCGCATGTTATTTGCCAGTGCTACCGTATCCGCCAGTCCCACGTTTTGTGTCGCCAAGTTGTTCGACTTCATCCCAATCTACATATTCATATTTGGAAATAATTAGTTGGGCAATCCGCATATTTGGTTCGACAACAAAGGATTCTGTGCCGAAATTAATTACAATTACGCCATACTCACCCCTATAATCGCTTTCAATGGTACCAACCCCGTTAGCTATTGCAATTCCATATTTCAGGCTAAGCCCACTGCGAGCTCGGATTTGTGATTCATAACCTAAGGGAAGTTCAATAGACAATCCAGTTGGTATTAATACTCTTTCCATTGGCTTTATCGTGACAGATTCTTCAATGCAAGCATGCAAATCCATCCCCGCAGAATGTTCGGTTTGATATTCGGGTAAAATCGCATTTTCCCGAAGTTTTTTAATCTTTATTTTTAATTTGTCCATCACAGTTCACTCCAACTCTTGCCGGTGCTGACATCAACCTTCAGTTTGACGCCAAGCTGAGGAGCAATGTTTTCCAAAGTTTCTTGCAAAATTTCGGAAATTTTTTCGGCATTTTCAATCGGGCATTCAACCAAAATACTATCGTGAATCTGTAATATCTGTTCACCGAGACCTTCAATTTTTTCATCGACTTGAATCATCGCTAATTTCATTAAATCGGCCTCAGTCCCCTGTATCGGCATGTTAGCAGCCGCTCGCTCGGCACCAGCGCGAACCATGAAATTACTACTTAAAACATCAGGTGTTGGGCGGCGGCGACCAAAATATGTTTCGACATAGCCATCCATACGAGCAGAATCAAGTGTTGAGTTAATAAATTTTCGAATCGGTTCGCGCAATTCGAAATATTCATCAATGAATTTTTTAGCTTCGACAAAACTCATGCCGGTTGCAGCACTTAAACCGTGTGGGCTCATTCCATACAATATGCCGAAATTAATCACTTTGGCATTACGACGCTGATTTTTAGTAACATCATCCATTGGAACGCCATATACATCACTGGCGGTTTTGGTATGAATATCAACATTCCCATTAAAATCGTTAATCATTTCCTTATCGTCCGCCAAAACCGCAGCCAAACGCAATTCGAACTGCGAATAGTCAGCGCTGACAAAAACTTTGTCCCCATCGGTCATAAACGCTTCGCGGATTTGGCGCCCCAGCGCCGTACGAATCGGGATATTTTGCAGGTTCGGATTGGTGCTGGACAGTCGCCCGGTACTGGCAACATCTTGGTTAAAAGTCGTATGAATCCGACCTTGTTTGTCAGCTAGTAACGGTAGCGCATCAACATAGGTATTTTTAAGTTTGGCCAGTTCCCGAGTTTGTTCAATAAGTTCGATAATCGGGTGCATCCCTCGTAACTTATTCAATTCTTTTTGCCCGGTGCTGTATCCTGTTTTACCTTTTTTTATATCTTTGGTTGATAGCTTTAGTTTTGTAAATAACACCTCAGAAAGCTGGTTCGGACTTCCAATATTAAATTCATACCCGACCATTTTGAACATTTGTTGTTCAAGTTCGTGATAGTCCTTGCCAAGGCGTGTCCCCATCTCTTTTAATAATTCGACATCAACTTTAATACCGTTTCGCTCCATTTTGAATAGTATGTGCATCAATGGAAAATCAAAATCACGCGCAATTTTAGCAATTTTCGGTTCTTGTACGAATTGCGACAACTGAGTTTTATACAAGTACCAAATTGCACTAATCGAAGGTTTTGGAAAATCCTCGACTTCAAAACCCATCAGACCGGACAACGACCGGTCACGTTTCAATGAATCAATCAAAAAAGCGGCTTGGTGAATATCGTGCAGGTCACCAAATTTTACAAAGACATCTTGGTTCGCCAATTGGTGGTATAAAAGTTTACTGTCGTAACTAATAACAGTCGCCAGCTCAAAAACACGCCAAACGCTGCGGTCTAAGAAGCCGATTTTATTTTGATAAACAGTTTTGTCATCGGTTGAAAGCCAGACTATATCATCCTGCACATACAAAACGACCGGACCGGCAATATTAATAATTTCCGGCCAAGGTTTTTCGTGAAGCGTACCAATCTCGGATTGTAATTTAGCGGCTGCTTTTTCGGTATTATGCAACTGCATATGTTTTGGCATGCGCTTAATCAGCGAGTTGAATTCCAGTCTTTTCAAAATTTCGGCAACTTTTTCCAGATTTGTATCGTTGACATCAGCCACGTCCCAATCCAATTTAACTGGGGCGTCGGTCCAAATCCGTCCGACTTCCTTGGACATATATGCTAATTCCTTGCCGTCAGTTAGTTTTTTCGCAACAGTCGGTTTGATATCGTCCAAATGTTTATAAATATTGTCGAGCGTATCATAATCCTGCAGCAGCTGTGTTGCGGTTTTTTCGCCAATTCCCGGCACACCAGGCAAATTATCAGACGAATCCCCTTTTAAGGCTTTTAAATCCAAGAATTGATCGACACGCAAACCGTATTTTTTAGTAAACGAATCAACGTGGAATTCTTCGATATTAGAAAGCCCATTTTTCAGCGCATAAACTTTTACCAATGGCCCGACCAGTTGCAAAGCGTCTAAGTCACTGGTCAGCAGGTCGGTTTCAACCCCTTTTTCTACTGCCTGCAACGCAAATGCGCCTAAAATATCGTCGGCTTCGTAATCGTCCAGTTCATAAAGGGGCCAACCGAAAGCTTCCAACAGTTCATACAAAATCGGAATTTGCGCATAAAAATCATCTGGAGCTGGTTTGCGTCCGGCTTTGTACTGCGGATAAATTTCGCGACGTTTTCGAATATTCGTGCCTTTTTTATCCCAAGCCACCGCTACGTAATCCGGATTCAACTTTTTAATAAGTTCAATTGCAAGTGATACGAATCCGTAAACTCCACCAGTCGGCGTGCCGTCAGCCATCGACAGCCCTGGCATAGCATAATACCCACGATAAAATACTGATTTACCGTCGATAATAGCTAGTCTTTTAGTCATGTTATTAGTATACCGTAGGTTGGTAGGTAGTAGATAGTAGGTGGTGCTGGTGGTCTGTTACAATAATCACATGGTATATAACAAAGATATAAAAATTGTAGCATTTGTCGGTATGGCCGGCGCCGGAAAAACCACCGCGGTTCAATATGTAACCGAAAAGGGTTATCCAAAAGTTTATGGTGGCGGCATCTTTTATGAAATGATGAAAGAGGCCGGCATCGAAATGACACAGGAAAACGAAAAAGAGTTCCGAACCAAGATGCACGACAAAGGCGGCCAGGATTTAATCGTTAATAAATTTATTCAACAAATTAAAGCGTTGATTGACGCCGGACAGCACCGAATCGTCACCGACAGTAATTATTCTTGGGAAGAATACAAAACCGTCATGCACGAATTCCACGGTGAATTACATGTTATTGCCGTCGTCGCACCGAAACATATCAGGCATCATCGTCTAACTTCGCGTGCTGAACGACCACTGACCGAAAACGAATCAAACGACCGCGACTGGCGCGAAATCGAAGACTTGCAGTCCGGCGGTATGATTGCAATCGCCGACCATTATATTATTAATGACGGCGATTTAGATAATTTATACCAACAAATTGATAAGACTTTGAACGATATTGAGTTTTTCAAAGATTAACTCAGATATTCGTGTAGTTTTTTAGCGTCTTTGTGTTTGCGAAGTTTTGCCAAAGCCTTTGCCTCGATTTGGCGGATACGTTCGCGAGTAACAGCAAATTCACGACCAACCTCTTCGAGGGTGTGCGATTTGCCGTTTTCCAGGCCAAAACGCATTTTTACAATCTTTTGTTCCCTATCGGAAAGCGTTGATAAAACTGATTGAACCTGTTCTTTTAACAGCTGGGATGTTGCTGACTCTTCAGGCGTAATGCCACCGTCGTCTTCGATAAAGTCGCCCAAGACTGAATCTTCGTCTTCGCCATCACGGCCGACACCGGCATCCAGTGATGTGATGTCTTGTTTGATTTTGATGACATATTCGACTTTGGCCGGTTCCATTTCCAATTCCTCGGCAAGTTCTTCGATAGTTGGTTCACGGTTTAATTCCTGCGTCATACGGCGCTGAGTGCGAAGCAATTTATTGATTGTTTCAACCATGTGCACTGGGATACGAATCGTCCTTGCTTGGTCGGCAATCGCGCGAGTAATTGCCTGGCGAATCCACCAGGTAGCATATGTACTGAATTTAAAGCCTTTATCTGGATCGAATTTTTCAACCGCACGCAAAAGTCCAGTATTTCCTTCTTGAATCAAATCTAGAAAATCAAGCCCACGCCCACTGTATCGTTTGGCAATCGACACGACCAAGCGCATATTGGCTTCGGCCATTTTGTCTTTGGCGCGTTTTTCGCCGGCTACTACGCGCTGTGCTAGTGCTAATTCTTCTTCGGAACTAAGCAACGGAATTTTGCCAATTTCGCGCAAATACAAACGTACACTGTCATCACTGGCATCATCAAAATATTGACCTTTGTTCAGAGTATCTTCATCATCTTCTTCTTCGTCAACCAGTTCGTCAGCTGCGGGTTCGTCGATATCGCTTAACGCAAATCCGTTGGCATCAACCAACCCGGAAGACAATACAACTTCTTCATCATCGTGTTTTTTACCTTTGACCACTTTTTATCTCCTTAATTAATTTATTAAGTTGGTTGCGAATTTTATTTGCTTTTACTTCATCACCTAAAGTTTCTGCGTCGCGCAGCTTTTCGGTTAATAAATCTTTTTGCTTTTTCTTGTGCTCTGTGGCAACTTGGCGGAGCAATCGTGCCGTTTCAAAGAAACGATCTTGGTCGTTCCAATCGGCATATCGAGCGTCGGCCTTTAATAACAGTATTTTAACATAGGTATCGTATTTTTTCAATTCCTCGGGAGTGTCGCGGACAGCTTTGCCACTACTTTCTGACAGATACTTTACGACTTCTTTTCGTTGATCGCCCGTGAATGTTTCCAAATCAACCGAACGGAATAAATCGTGTGTTGCTCCGTCAATTAATGCGACAGATAGTAAATTATCTTGGTAAAACGACGGGTCCTGGACAACGTCGCTTTGCAGAGTCGTCGCGTCCTTAAATATTTTTTTTGTTTTTTCGCCACCGCTGGCGAGTTTTTCCTTTAACGCATCGATAGACGAATCGCTAAGCTGCGCAACCCTTGTGACATAGTATTCCCGTTCGACCGAATCTTGCAGCATCCGAATAACATCAAGTGCCGCTGTCGTAAATCGGCGCTTGCCGGCTGCTGTGTTTAAATCTTCGCGAATTGCGTATTTTTTAATAACCCATTCGATTGCAGGTTCTGAGGTTCCAATCGAATTCTTCCAGAGTTTTATGTCTTTTTTAATAAGTTCGTCTGGGTCTTTGGCCCCTTCAGGTATTGATATAATCGCCAAATCAACACCGACATTTTGTGCGATTGGAATTGCTCGTTCGGTTGCCGCTAGTCCTGCTTTGTCGCCATCAAATGCCAATCGAATATGATTAGTAAGTCGAACTAATGCACGTAAGTGGTTTTCAGTCATTGCCGTACCGGCTGTGGCTACGACTTGCGGTATGTCGACTTGGTGACTGCTGATTACATCCAGATTGCCTTCAACAATAACAGCATAATCATTTGACCGAATCGCTTCTTTGGCTTGTGACAGTCCAAAAACATGACGACCTTTGTCGTAGATTAATGTTTGAGGGGTGTTCAAATATTTTGGGCTCTTAGGTTCGTCAATTATAATTCGACCCGTAAAACCAATCACCTGCCCAGTACCGTCCATCAATGGGATCATCATTCGTCCACGGAATAAATCAGTATTATACCTGTTAACCAATCCGGCTTGGGATAGTTCGTCAGCAGTAAAACCTTTTTTGGTCATAAACTGGACCAAAGCATCGCCGACAGTCGGTGCATATCCGATTTTAAAATCGGTGACAATTTGTTTACTTAGTCCACGATCGCCGAAAACATATTGGACAGCCCGCGGGTTTTTTATTAGACTCTGTTGGTAATAGTTTGCAGCCAGTTCGTTGGCCAAAAGCAAACGTTTTTTGCGTTGAGCGATTTCTTGAGCACCCTTGGTATCATACATCGACAAATCAACACCGGCTTTGCGCGCCAGATGTTCCAAACTAGCTCGAAAGTCCATGCCTTCGACCTCCATAACAAATGAGAAAATATCACCTCCCTTGTTGGACGAAAAATCATGCCAAATATGCTTGTCGGGGCTGACGTAAAAACTGGAAGTTTTTTCACTTGTAAACGGACTAAGGCCTTTAAAGTTACGTCCGGCACGCTTAAGTTGGACGTATTCACCAATAACGTCCTCGATATTCAACCGTGCTCTCACTTCCTCTTTGGCGTCTTGCATTTCGCCTATAATTATACCTCTGTTACGTTATAACTCAAAACAGTAGCGAAACTGAGAAGGTCCGTCCTTTTTTACACCTTAGAATGTTGAAATATATACAACAAACGAAAAGGACGGACCTTTTTCGCTTTTTCGATTTTGATAATGTAGTTGTTTATGCTTAAATTAACTGTAGTATGAACCCTGATAACAACCAGCCTTCTCCTGCGATTGACACTGATTATTTGAATCAGATTGCTCCAAAACCGCAAAAAAAATCGTTTATTCCAAAAAGTAAACCACTAAAGATCGGGCTTGTTGGAATAGTTGTAGTTGTCGTAATTACTATCTTGGGTGTAGTCGTGAGTCTTGCAAGTGGAAATATCGGTGATATCGACCGACTGGCAGCTCGATTGCAAGCAACTCAGCGCATTGTCAACTCTGCTAAAACAAACATCAAAGAACATCAACTGCGTGCTTTAAATAGCTCACTTGATATTTATCTGACGAATACACTACGCGATGCGACACCTATCTTGGCGAAACATAATATTAATATAAATAAACTAAGTAAAACAGTAATTAGTGCCGAATCAGATGTAGACATTCTAGCAAACCTAGAAGATGCTAGGTTAAATGCAGTCTATGATCGGATATATGCCAGCGAAATGGCTACCCAACTGGGAAATACCGTAATTCTGATGCAAAAAATATTTAAGGGAACAAACGATTCAGACTTGAAACGTTTCCTTAGCAACGCATACAAAACATTACAACCGACTCAAAAACAATTTGCTGATTATAACGCAAGCGACTAACCACTATTTACTAGGTCGTAGCTTAGCCGTATAAAACCTTTTAATTCGTCATCCGGAATTTGCCCAGTAACAAGTATTGTATTCCAGTGTTTTTTACTTAAATGATAGCCTGGGAGTACCGTTTCATAGGTATGACGTAGTTGTTCTGCCAATAAAGGATCGCATTTTAGACTAATACGAGTGGGCTTAGAGTTTTCGGTAATCAAAGCAAACATTTTGCCTTTGCCGTTTTCGCTATGACCGATTTTATAGACCGAGACTTCCTGCCCAAACGGAAAATCCAGCCATGTTTCGGGGAAACTTAGCAAATATTCGTGAATTTCTTTTATTGTCATCATTTACTATTCTACAAGCTACTGTATGGTGGTTGCAATTGATTTACCGTCGTCTGCCATTGCAGACGATTTAGAATGTCCGTTTGCTGGACGGCTGTGGCTGGTTTAACTATTTTGTCGCTATCGTTAGTGCCGACTACACCGAATTGGTATTTAATTTTAAGTTTTTTAAGATTCTGTTTTTGCACTAGCGCCAAGCAATTATCTTTGTACACTTGGCACTTAGACCCTACTTCTAACCATTTACTAAGTAACCCTGAGTTGTCGTCACTTGTTTTTATAACTACGTTGATACCAGCTGAACGGACTACTTCGGGTGTGTCTTGTTGATCAAATAAAAAATTACCCATCGAATAAACTATCAGATGCCCTTTATAACTTTCGCTTGTTTGAATCCAATGCGGATGATCGCCCAGCACCATATCAGCGCCTCCGTCGATCAAACTTCTATAAAAATCGATTTTTATTTGGTCAGGTGCCGTTTTATATTCTGCCCCCATATGAGGCATCGCAATCACTGGCATATATTTACTATACTGTGCCATCACAGCAACTGACGTAGCCGGAGGAATCTGGAAAACCCCATGAAAAGCACATAAGGCAACTGGTATTTTGCCTGTAATTGTTAGGTTATTGTCGTTTAATACTGTGGCCGGAATACTAACAACTTCGCATATATCACCAGTTACGGTTGGATCATAATTTCCAAAATATTGAATACCATATTTATCCAGATGTGTCTGGGTTTCTTTGAACCCTGCTGCACCCTGATTATCAGTGTGATTGTTGGCAAGGGTAAAAACAGTAATCCATTTGGCAGCTTCGGGCAGATAGTCCGGTGAACAATTAAATGTCAATGTGTTATCCATTTCAGCCGAGGTTGTGTGAACAGCTGCGACCATCGGACACTCCAATCCTGAAACCCAAGCATTATATTGATCTCGATTAAATTCATTAAGCCTAGAAAAGGGATAAGCATACTTTAATTTGCTGGCCATTGACCAATCATCTATATATCGTCCCCAAAAAGTATTACCTAAAAAAAGCACATTAGACGTTACACTGACTGGTTTTGTTTTATTGACAGACGTGGATGTTTTTTGAAAAGTCGACGGCGCGCTTGTTTTGTATGACCAAACAATAGATACAATAGTGGCACCCAAAATAACAAGTATAAAGCCCAAGACTATTAACCAAATTTGTCGATTAACTCGACGGTCAACTCCCTGCATTGTAGTTTTATTGTATCACTTCTTTAGCTTGGCAAGATAATATCGTAACTCGGCAATACTGCCTCGAATGTCGTCTAACGCACGATGAGCGTTTGGTTTTGCGAATTTATTCTTGAACTTACCCTCAAAAACAACCTTCCAGGCGCTTACGTCCAGCATTCTGTAGTGCAACAACTCATCAAATTTTGGCCATTTAGCCCTTATAAATCGTCTATCGATATGGATTGTATTACCAGCCAGCAAAACCGGAACGCCAGATTTGAAATTTTTATTAATAAAATCTAGTAGTTCTTTCTCAATTTTTTTCACTGATTTGCCTTTTTTGTTTTGATCAAGTAACCCATTTTTTGAATTTAGATTAATATCCCAAAATGATGCGTTTAAGGCCATTCTTTGATTGATTTCCGATACTTTATTATTTATTATGCCCTCATAGGTCGCAATTTCTTTGAATTTCCAATCAGTTACAATCGCAGCAACCTCTAGAATTAAATCGTCCTTCGGTGACAAACCGGTCATTTCTAAATCAAACCATAAAACCCTATCTATACGCAGGTTTCGAAGTTTGGCGCTCATACTGTCCACTATTAGCTTTTCTTTTTATCAATCTTATCAAATCGAAGTAATCGAATAATAAAGTAAACTACGACTGCAATTATCAAAAAATTAATAAAGTCGTTCAAAAATACTCCGTAGTTAAGAACTGCATGTTTGCCACCACTTACGGTACCTATAGTCCAAGTAAGCCCCTTGATGCCCTCGGAGGATCCCAGCATTAATCCAAGAGGAGGCATGACTACATTATCAATTAATGATTTGACTAGCACGCTGGTTGCACCACCCAATACCAAGCCAACTGCCAATCCAACAACGCCTTGTGTGCGTACAAAATCCATGAATTCTTTCATTTGTGAGCCGCCGACCTTAGCGATTTTTTTCGGACCGACATTAACTTTTTTTGCAACTTTTACAATTTTTGCTTTTTTAGTAGATGGTTTTTTTGATGCTGGCATATTAACTCCTTTATTGTTTAGTATTATAGCATTAACTGGCTACATTTTGTCCGGTGCGGGAATCCCTAAAACACTAAGCCCATTGAAAAGCACTGACGCGTACGCCATAACTAAATGAACTCGGATTTTTTCTCGTTCATCGCCAATAACTTTGTTGTTTTCGTAAAAACGATTAAAAACTTGGGCGAGTTCGTACAAATACGTGCACAAATGATGCGGCGTAAATTCGATAGTAGCCTGCGACACGACGTGAGGGTATTCAGTAACTTTGAATAGCAAATCCCGTTCATATTGTAAGTAGCCGTCCACGGGTGCAATAAATCCTGTATTTTCGGTTGATTGTTTTCTGATGATTGACCTGGCCCTTGCCAGCGCATACTGTAAATAAGGTCCACTGTTACCATGCAAATTCACGGACTCTGACGGATCAAAAATACTGTCAGCACCGATTTTAAATTTCAAAAACCCATATTTAATCGCTCCCAGCACCGGTTCGTCATTACGATTACCTTGCACTTTTTCATTGGCTTCCGCCGTGATATCTAAAACGTCTGTTGCCCTCAAAAAATTACCTTTTCGACTGCTCATTTTCTCGTTACCTGCCAGTCTAATGTTGCCATGTGTAATGTGCTGAGTGTGTTCGGCCAATTCCGGTTTGAACTGCTCGATACTTTTTAAAACAACTTTCATGTATTCCGTAATATCATTACCGGTGATAATTATTGATTTATCAAAGTGGTAATCATCCCACTTTTTGATACTGAGGCCAACGTCTTTGGCTTCGTACGTCGGTATTCCTTCAGTATTTACAAAAACACGTGTGTGTAAACCATACGGCTCACCGACAAACACAACCGCCCCATCACTGTCTTTATAGACGCCCCTGTCACGTTGCTGAAGTACTGTATCAAGACCAATCTGTGATGTTTCGCTTTCAGGATAGTATTTTTCAAATTTTGTACCTATTTTGGCATAAAAAGCATCAAAATAATCATAGCTCCACTGTCGACAAGTCCAATATAATTGTGCAAGTGGTGAATCGTGATCCTTATCAATATGGAATTGATATACTTTTTTGTTCAGCCCAATAATTTCGGATTTGGCGGTCTCATCGTCATCATAAGCCCGAGTGCCTTCAACATAACAACCAGCCATCCATTCCGAGCGGTCATTTTCGGAAATTTCGGATAGTTTTTCGGGGTTTTCACCACCAAGCTTAACTAATATCGCCCACATCGTTTTGCCGACGTGCAACCCAACATCACCCCCGAAATTGACACGATGGACTGTACCACCGGCATATTCAACCAAATTTGATAATGCATCACCTATAACAGATGTATAAAAATGCCCAACATGTAAAACCTTAAAGGGATTAGGGTCGGAATATTCGGTCACAACAATTTTTTTATCATAAAGTTTTGATTTGCCATAATCTGAGGGGTTATTAATAATTTTTTCTAGTTCTTCCGTCAAACTACTATCTTTGACACGTACATTAACAAAACCGGAACCAGCGACCGATACATCCGAAAAATCACTATTTTCGCGTAGTTTTTTGGCTAACTGTTTCGCAATTTCACGCGGGTTTTTGCCAACCTTCTTTGCCAACTGCATGGCAACATTGGTTGCAAAATCGCCAAACTGCGAATCGGGTCGACTAAGTTGTATGTCTTGGTCGATATCAAAAACTTGCTGTACCGTGTCTCTAATAATTTGAGCTGTTTTGTCCATTAATCACCATTATAGCAAAATGAACATCTAAAGATTTTGTTCAATGCTTTCAATCGCCATGATGAACGCACCCATACGCAAATCGGTGTTTGAAGTTTTTGCAGTTTCATATACTTTGTTTGCTGACGTTGCCATCATTGGCTGAAGCTTTGCAAAGACTTCATCGCGAGTCCAATGTTCGTTTTTCAGATTCTGATCCCATTCAAAATATGATACGGCAACACCGCCGGAATTAGCCAACACATCTGGTACAACCACAATATTTTTCTTAAATAGTATTTCGTCAGCTACTGAATCAATTGGACCGTTAGCTAGTTCTAAAATTACCTTCGCTTTAATCTTGTCGGCGTTATGTTCAGTAATTACATTTTCAAAAGCTGCAGGAATCAGCAGATCACATTCCATCTCTAACAAATCTTTGTTAGTAATATCAGAATATCCTTGGTTATCTTTGCTGAAACCAAATAACGAACCCGTTGCCTTTTTGTGTTTTATAACCTTTTCTATATCAAGTCCTTCGCGATTATAAACACCGCTTTTTGAATCAGAAACCGCAACGATTTTATGTCCGGCCGCTTGCCAAATTTCAGCAGCATTCGCACCGGCATTCCCAAAACCCTGAATTACAACATCACATTTTTTATTCAATCCCAATTTTTCTTTCAGCGCTTCAAACGCATAAAAGCCACCCTGGGCAGTAGCCGTATCACGACCCAGTGAGCCGCCATTTTCAATTGGTTTTCCAGTAATGACCGCACCGGTTTTGTCACCGGTAATTTTGCCGTATTCGTCAGCCATCCAGGCCATTATTTCGGCAGTTGTATTAACATCCGGTGCTGGCACGTCTTTATGCGGCCCTAATATGTCTGAGAGTTTTTCTACCCAGCCACGCGACAGTTTTTCTAGTTCCGTTTTGGACAATAGCTTTGGATCAACCGTAATCCCGCCCTTTCCTCCACCCATTGGTATACCGATAACAGCACATTTCAGTGACATCCAAAAAGCCAAGGCTTTGACTTCACTGATATTAGTGCTGACATGATATCTGATACCACCTTTATATGGCCCCAGAACATTATTGTATTCAACTCGATAGCCTTCGAATATTTTTAATGACCCATCGTCCATTTGAACCGGAATCGAGACTTTAATATCACGATTTGGCTGGCGCAGTCTGGGAATAATATCATCTCCAAAGTTTTTTATTTTTGCAACTTTGTCCAGTTGTGCCATTGAATTTGAAAATGGATCTTGCATGTTTTAATATACCCCTGACCTTTCAGTTATTTTTTCTTTGATATGCTTGCTTTTATTATACCAACAAATAATGGATGTGGCCGAAATGGACGCGACCGAAATTCCGGATGAGCCTGTGTAGCAATAAAATATTTTTTTCCTGGCGCCTCTATAAATTCAACTAACTTTCCATCCGGTGAAAATCCGCTAACTTTTAACCCGCCTTTTTCGATTTGTTCTAAGAACTTCTGGTTAACCTCATATCGATGGCGGTGACGTTCAACTATATCCAATTTTCCGTACGTTTTTGCTGCCACCGTCCCTTTAACTAGTTTTGCTGGATAGTCACCCAGCCGCAAAGTCCCACCAGTTGATTCCTTGCCGGCTTGGCCTTCCATAATATAAACGACGTTTTGTTGGCATTTTGAATCAAATTCGGAACTGTTACAATCTTTAAACCCAGATTTTCGAGCCGCTGCTATAACTGCAACCTGCAAACCCAAACAAAGGCCTAAATATGGAACATTATTATCCAGTGCAAAACGTGCAGCAGCAATTTTTCCTTCGATACCACGCAATCCAAAACCACCAGGTACTACTATGCCATCAACTTTTTGGAAATCAGCCTTGGTAGCTTTTTCAGACTCTATCCAACAAATGTTTAAGCCGACTTTTTCGTGCCATGCCGCAGCTTTTAAGGCTTCGATTACCGACATATAGGTATCTTCATTGTCAATATATTTAGCCACCAGACCGATGGTAACTGATTTTTTCGACCGGGTTGTTTGCAGATTTACAATAGTTTCCCATTTTGCTAGATTTGGTGCTTTTTTTAACTCCGAAAAATCGGTTAATAACTTTTTAAAACTGCTTTTTGCCAACAATGTTGGCACACGATAGACCGTATCTACGTTTGGCATCATCAAAACATTTTCGACCGGTACGCCACTGAATAAGCTGATTTTTTCGGCAATTATTTTTGGTGCCGGATTGTCAGAACGAACTACAACTGCATCCGGTACTATACCAAAACCACGCAGGTCATTTAATGCATTCTGGGCTGGTTTACTCTTGAATTCCTTGCTGGTTTCAATAAAAGGCACATAAACAACGTGAACGAATAAACAATTTGCACGGCCAACGCATTGTGAAAATTCGCGAATTGCCTCGATAAAACTTAGTCCTTCATAATCACCGACGGTACCGCCAATTTCAACAATATGGATATCACTGCCGTCGGCTGCTGCCAAGATTGAACGCTGAATTGATTGGGTCAAATGTGGAACCAATTGAACGGTTTTACCTTCAAATTTACCTGCTCGTTCGTCCGCAATCAAATCAAAAAAGAGCCTACCCGATAATGTAGCACTCTTTTGAGTAAGTTCAATGTCTAGAAATCTTTCATAATGTCCTAGGTCCAGGTCAGTTTCGGCCCCATCACGGGTTACAAAACATTCGCCGTGTTCTCGCGGGTTCAAAAGGCCCGCATCGACGTTAAGATACGGGTCGCACTTTTGAATGGAAATTAATGCACCTTTGGCTTGTAATACAGCACCGATACTTGCCGCGGTGACGCCCTTTCCTACCCCCGATAAAACACCTCCTGTTACAAAAATGTATTTTTGTTTT
>JAYSMZ010000016.1:0-3840 GCA_043724245.1 bacterium | reverse complement strand
CAGGATTGTGCCTATGTTGGTAAAAAACCTAAAACCCAAATCTGGGGAGGCGATTTGCTTGTCCGAGGTGATGTTACAACTAGCAAATCAGTTAAAAACAACATAACTTACGGTAGTTGGGCTGAATACGGCATTATTGCCAGTGGCGGCATATCCGGAGCTGCCTCGGGGGCCGCCTTCGCCGGTCCAGGACTTACCGGCGCCACAACTTGCAAGTCAAGCCCTCTCAGTTTCACTAGCGCCGGAAGTTCCAGTTGTGCTGGGTCTACCGCCATTGGAAACTACTCTAATACTACAACCATACCAGATGTGGCGGCGAGTTTCCCAGTTACCATTTCTTCGCCGACAGCTCCGTCCGACTTAACTACAGCCTCCGGCGTCTATAAAGCGGTAACTGGTAACCAAATTACAGGTGGCAACATAGACAAAGGAAAATGGGTCGTTATTAACGCTCCAAATGATAGTATAAAGATTACCGGAAACATTAATTATTACGGCGGTAGTGATCTTAAGTCCATTTATGATGTTCCGCAAGTTGTGGTTATTGCTAAGGATATAGACATAGCCGATACTGTTACGAACATCGATGCCTGGCTAGTCACCCCAAACGGCTCTATTAATACCTGTGCTTCGGTTGCTGGGGCAGCTCTGGCAGTTAACGCTAATCTTTCGACAGGTATATGTGATAAACAGTTGCTAGTCAATGGTCCGGTTATGGCGGACAAACTATATCTGCGGCGGACAGCCGGATCGGACGCTTCAGACCTCGGCAAGGCGGCCGAAACTTTCAACCTGCGCGCCGATGCCTATCTGTGGGCTACGGCTCATGCTTCAATAAAAGGCAATGTTCAAACAAACTATATTACCGAGCTACCACCAAGGTTTTAAAATAGAAGTTTACGCTTGCTTTTAATGCTAATGCTTCTGTATAATGAAAGGCAATATGGCAATATTAAAAGGAATGGGCAGCTTTTTTGCATTAGACATCGGTACAAATGCCGTCAGGGTTGTGCAGTTGACCCAAAACAGTCAGGACAGCTGGAGCTTGGCACATTATGGCTATGCCCCTGTTGATGAAAAAGTAACCAGTAGCAATTCGGCTGAAAGCATGAGGCGTCTGGGTGAAATTATCATGACCGCAGTCGGCCAAAGCGGTATCAAAGAAAAAAACGTTGCTATTGGTTTGCCTTCCAGTAAAACATTCACCACAGTTATCGACGTCCCAACCATGGGTGATGCTGAATTGAAAAGTACGATTAAGTATCAAATTGACCAATATATTCCTATGTCTATTGATGATGCCAAAGTTGATTGGGCACTATTGGGGCAGTCGCTTCATAACCCCCAACAACAAGAAGTGATACTTGCCAGTACCGCCAACAGCTATTCCGAAGAACGGTTGGAATTTATCGAGGGTCTTGGGTTTAATGTTATTGCAGCAGAACCCGATCCGATTGCTATGATTAGGGCGCTCTTGCCCCCCGGCGTACAGGATGCCCGCCTGATAATTGATGTTGGTGAGCTTTCAACTGACCTTGCTATAACATTCGGTGATACTCCTCGATTGGTGCGAAACATCCCGACTGGCCTAAAATCATTAGTCAAGGCGGCGGTTCAAAACCTAAACGTTCAAGAAGACCAAGCAAGACAATTTATTCTGAAGTTCGGGCTTGCGCCGGACAGGTTAGAGGGTCAAGTCTATCGTGCTATCGAAGCAACTTTAGACAATTTTGCGACGGAACTTGTGAAATCAATCAAATTTTTCCAAACACGCTATCCAAACACTCCAGTTGGCGGTATTTTATTGTCCGGTTTTGCAGCCGTGGTGCCACAATTCGGCGAATATATCACAGCTAAAACTAGCGTTACTTCAACTATTGCAAATCCGTGGCAAAAGGTTCATGTTGGCCAGTCTGACCAACAACAGTTAAGCGCGATTGCATCTGAATTCGCAACGGTTATTGGTCTTGCCCAACGAAGGAATTTGAAATGATAGAGATTAACCTTGTACCTAACGTAAAACAGGAACTAATAAAAGCTCAGCGCGTTCGTTCCAAGGTAATTGCTGGGGCTATTTTCATTGGTGTTGCTTCGATTGCAGTTGTAATACTGCTGGCATTTTATGTTTTTGGAGTTCAAACAGCCAGAGGATTCATCGCAGATACTTCTATTAATGATAAAAGCAAAACACTAGCCAATGTCTCGGATCTGTCAAAAACATTAACCATCCAAAACCAACTTACAAAAATTTCAGCATTAAACAGTGATAAAAAGATTGACTCGCGTGTTTTTGATATGTTGACTGCCATTATTCCTCCAGCCCCAAACGATATTCAAATATCTGATATGACAATCGACTCAGCTACGGATACTATTACCATTAATGGTCAGGCAGCGAACAGCTATGCGGCTGTCGAGGTCTTTAAAAAGACTATTGATGGTGCAAAAGTAAAATACACCGAGAGCGACAAAGACGGGGTAAAGCTTGCGACAGACATCAGTACCAGCAATACTAGTTATGGAGAAGACACTACTGGGGCAAAGGTGCTTAGATTTACAATTAGCTTTACATATGCCAAGGAACTATTCTCTCCAGAGTCAAAAAATGTTTCAGTCGTAGTAACTACCCAAGGCAACGTAACAGACTCGTATCTGGGGATACCGAAGATAATATTCTCTGATCGGGCCAAAGATGCAACAGGGAGTAATTAACATGCAATCTAAAGGAACAGCAATTCGAAAAAGAACTCAAATCGCTTCCGCAAATCGCTTAATGTTTTTGTGGGTAGCGGGGGTATCGGTTATATTCGGCGTTTCATTGGTTGCCGCAGTTTTCTTAGTTCAGATGCTTTTCTTTAATGAAAGAGTACTATACGCGAAAGATCAAACAGTCTCTACACTAGACACCAATATTAAAAATGTTGATCCTCTACAAAAAAACGAAAATGTTTTAAATACCAATTCTGCGCTCGAAAGTATCAAAGCCAAACCGGATGACGAGGCTGTGCAGGTAATTCTTGACGCTTTGCCATCGGATGCCAACTCACTAGCTCTTGGCGCATCACTCCAGAACAAGTTATTGAATGGTATTAACGGATTAACCCTAGACTCACTTCAGGTTGATCCGGTTGCTGGTATCGAATCTCTGAGCGGTGATACTTCATCTGTTGTGGATGCATCAACTGCCACATCAGACTCGCAAAACCAAATAACATTCCATTTTTCTGTTAAAGGTGACGAGACGGCTCTAAAACTAGCCCTAGTCAATCTCGAAAGGTCAATACGCACCATTGACATTACTACCTTAAAGATTGAAAGCCAGGGTCCGACTCGTATGTTAACGGTTGAGGGCCGCGCATTTTACGAACCAGTTCGAGACGTAAAGATAAAATATGAGGTAATTAAGTAATGAAAAAAGCCGACCTAGCAATGATAATTCTTATTGCATCAATCAGTGTGCTTGTATCTTATTTTGTTGCAAAGAGTGTTTTTGGTGATGTATATTCCGGTTCAGCTAAAGTTAAAACTATTGATAAAATCAGTCCGGACATTGTCGAACCAAGTTCTGACATTTTTAATGAAGGTGCAATTAACCCAGCCGTTCAAGTCCAAATTAACGGGTCCGGATCAGGGTCGGCTGCGACAACCCCCGGTACTCAATAGGAGTTAATTTATGGCCCTAATGACTGCTGATATGCAAACAAAACTCGTCAGCCTACTTATTAGTGAGGGCCTCGTTAGTGAAAGCGTACTGAATGATGTCAAACAAGCAGCTGCTTCAACGAACAAACCCTTAATAGCCTTGCTGACCGAAAGAGGTATTGTTGATGATGAGTTATT
>JAYSMZ010000015.1:0-3430 GCA_043724245.1 bacterium | reverse complement strand
GTTCTTACGACCGACGCCGAGCTATCGGTCATAACGTAAGCATAGGAACTATTGGTAGCCGACAGGTTGAACGATTGGAAGCTCGTACCACTGCCGTTTGGTGTATAGGTAAAGGTATTACCATTGCTGGATTTTAGACATATTTCAGTAGCTCCAGGTGTTGGGCAATTGTTGGCAGTCGGATAGCTGCCATTTAATACTTGGAAGTTTTTGAGTTGAGTAGCAGCATTAGTCAGATCGGATGACAATGAAGCAACCGTAGCTTTGCCACTGATACCGGTATAAGCCACAATCGTAATAGCCGCTAGAATACCAATTACAACTATAACGACTAGAAGTTCGACGATGGTGAAACCACGATTTCGCTTAGTAGTAATCTTCATAAATTAATTTTAGCATAAGTGATATTGTAAATAATCTTACTAAGATTAAAAATAGACCTGTTTATATCAGGTCTATTTTGTAATGTTTATGGTTGCGGGGGCAGGATTTGGCGGAGTGCGGCGCAGGAAAATGTGTTTACATATTTTCCAGGCAAACGGAGAAGCGAAGCGCTACCTGTGAACTTTGTCGAAGACAAAGGCGCAGGTTTGAATTTTGCATGCGTAGCGTAGAAAAAAGTCCCAGTCCTTTAGGACTGAGACCTTTTTCTTGGTTGCGGGGGCAGGATTTGAACCTGCGACCTGATGGTTATGAGCCATCCGAGCTGACCACTGCTCCACCCCGCGATGCGTATACTAGATTAACAGATACGAGGCAATTATGCAAGCTCTAGAATGGTGCGTAAAGATATTTTAAATAGCAAATATCTAACTATTTGGATATTTTATTGTTATTAACACCGAATAAAAAGTTAACCCATTGACTAAAATTGCTGATTGGGACGACTTTAACTGTTGCGACTGCAGAGGTGGCTTTGTCCGCTGCTTTTACATTCGCCGTGTTTGGCGGTAAAATCAGTACGCTTTCGCCCGGCGTGACTAATCCCAATTGCTTACGAACTGCTAACTCTTTGTATTCGTCCGTCTGGTAATATCGCTGTTCCAGTTTGGCATTTGCCGTATCAAGTTGAGCTACGATTAGTTGACGTGATTTATCGTCAAGTTCTTTTTGTAAGTTAAAATTGCGTTGCATCATATTCAGCGATCCCCAAACCCAGTTGGCGGCAATAACAAAAGCAATTAGAATCACCACGTTATTCAACGTCAGATAATCATTCTTGAATCTGTAATAAAGACGGCGTATGTTTATTTTTTTCATGATAGTACAAAATCATTATAGCCCAACAGGGTGAAATAGGCTATAATTGCCACATACAATAAAATAAACCAAGCCTCAAGGCTGTTTGTTTTATTGAGAGGAGGAACAACGGTGACGTGACAGCTTTTACCCGACTGGGTAAAACAGAACGTCGTTAGTTTGTTCCGACGAGGGGGCGTAGCTCATCGGTTAGAGCAGAACGCTCATAACGTTTTGGTAGCTGGTTCGATTCCAGCCGCCCCCACCATAAAAAATGACCCGTAAGGCTATTTTTTATTTAATACCGTTTTGTTTCAAAAACTTCGCAAATTTTGTATCCGCGCCTCGAAAATGAACCAGCAGCCACTTTTCAAGGAAAAATAGCAGGTCTATACCTAGTTTTTTAGGCATATCTTGCCTGTGGGCAAATTCTTTAACTTTTGCACGTAATTCATTATGCTCGACCTTATGAACTTCAGCATCGGGATAATGCAATTTATCGAAATAATCCTCTTCGGTTTTAAAATGATGTTCGGCATAATCTGTCAGGTCCTTAATAATATCCTGTATTTTTTCTGTGTGTTTTGATTCCAAACTTTCATACAAAGTGTTTAAAAGTCCCACGAAACGCTTGTGCTGTTCGTCGATAACACCTACCCCAACAACGTAACTGTCGTCCCATTTAATCGCTGCCATAGTTTACTCCTAACTAATATATATTATACACATTAAAAATAACCTACGAGGATGCAGGTTATTTTAGAAAGTGTTTTTGTGTTTTTATAAAATTTTCGCGAGCCTCTTTTTTATCAGGACCGCCATATCTTTTAATAAGTTTATTCGCGTCCATCAAGCCCTGAAATGTAGTCTCGAAAGGGTCTTCGCCACTTTCTATCATAATTTTCTCCCCGTTCGCTAAATTCACCTCTTTATCGACGATATCACGACATCGCCTCTTGTCTTTTTTTGTACGACCTCGTCCAAGATGAGAAGCAGCTTCACTGGCGGCGATCAAATGCAAAGCTCTTTCACCCAAATCGACATTAATGGGGCTATATGCAGTCTTTACATTACTCATGTCTACTTCAGCGAGAGGTTCAGGTTCTAAAGGAACTTCTAACGTGGTGTCATTAAATGCTTCGCTGATTTGCTTCTCCGAAGCCCCACGGATTAATAATGCTCTTCGTAACGAGCCAGATTGCTCTTCAAGTATCGACATCTGTTCAGGTGACATTTTGAGCAGATCAATCAAGTTTAAAATTCCTGGTGAATATTCTGCATCACGAGAGGATAGATCACCTCCACCTTGAGCTTCATTTATATCCAGACTTAGTTGGTCTTCGTTGCTATTTGACATAATTATATTATAGCATAAACAGTTTAATAAATCAATCTATACTACCCCAAGACATACAAAAAATGCCCCCGAAGGGGCACTTTATGGCACCTGTTTGTTTGATTATAACTATACTACCAAACAAGCTTATGGTGCAATAGCCAAAGACTATTTTTTCTTTGAAACAGTTAGGAAACCATTACGTGGGTTTTCTTTGACAACACTACCTGCTGGTAGGTCTACTGGGTGACCCTTTGCATTCTTTTCTACTTTTGCAAAGAAGTAGATTGTTTGTAGCTTGCCACCACGAAGCGTAACTTCGGTGCTATGCAAGTAATAAGTGATACCTTTTGAGTTTGTGTGCTTGTAAGCCATAAGACTTTTATTCTCCTCCTATTAGTACTATACAAGAGTAAGCGTACATCGAGAGTCGCTCGGTGTCAACGGTTAAATACTTTTATAATGTCGGTGTAATAGCATTCTTAAGATAACAACACCTATAAATCGAGTAATAATCATTATCAAAATTACTACACATACCAGTACTGACCAGCCTGCAAAATCAGGTGACCAGAGTGGTGAGACATAGGCGTGCAGATATGTGCTAGCGACTGGCCAGTTGATCGAACTAATTAAATTTTGGCCCTCTGGATATTTGGCTAATTCGTCAGCGCTACACTGTACATAGGCATACGACCAAGTGCTGAACCTAGGCCTGCAAACGTCTTGAGCCTTCTTGTAGATATTTCCATTTGGATTACTGTCATTTGAAGCCACCTGATAAGCCGCCTGGTAGTCACGTTTGTAGCTTGAGTCTAAATAGACACCTTTTCCCATATCGGTATTCATATGGGC
>JAYSMZ010000014.1:0-9243 GCA_043724245.1 bacterium | reverse complement strand
ATTAGTTGTGGCTTTTCAGATATATGTTCGCTGATATTATTAGTCAGTTGGTTGACGATTACTGTGCTATCAACACCTTCATCAAACGTTCGGTCCAAGAGTTTAATTAATTCGTCTAGATTATGATTCTCGACAGCATTAAGGATCTGGTCGATAGTTTTGGTTGGTGCTATGCCCAACATATCTTCAATTAATTTAACGGAAATCTCTTTTGAATCCGAGCCTACCAAAGATGACAACTGGTCCAACAAACTAATACTATCCCTAAAACTACCATCACTACGAATCGCAATCAACTTCAAAGCATCATCGGAAATTTTAATACCCTCGGATTTCGCGATATACGACAAGTGTTTCACGGCATCATCAACTCGAATAGGGCGGAAACTAAACCGTTGGACTCGGCTGATAATTGTTGCTGGCAGTTTTTCAACGTTGGTCGTCGCCAAGATAAAAACAACATGTTCAGGTGGTTCTTCCAGGGTTTTAAGGAGTGCATTAAAAGCCGCTTTGGACAACATATGTACTTCGTCGATAATATATATTTTTTTATCAGCTGAAAAAGGTGCGATTTGAACTTTTTCTCGTAAATCGCGAACGTCTTCTACTCCGTTGTTACTGGCCGCATCAATTTCGATAATGTCTAAGTTAGTGATTTCTTCGTCGTACTTCAATTTATTAATTTCATGGGCCAAAATACGAGCAACAGACGTCTTCCCAACACCACGTGGACCCGATAATAGATAAGCATGAGATACGTGACCTTCGGAAACGGCGCGCGACAAAATATCCGTAATATGTTTTTGTCCTATCACCTCATCTAGTGATTTACTGCGATATTTTCGGTACAATGCTTTTGACACTGTTTGTTTTCTCCCAACTCTACTATGTCCTGATTATACGCACTTTTTCGTGCTTATAATGCCGTATTTTTTACCATTTTTGTTTTCACCTCTGTGAATGATTCCAGTATAACGCTTTTGTTTATAAAGTCAACAAAAACGGCCCAAATGAGCCGTTTTTATAATGCAAATTAGTTTACAGTGCTGCTTCGACTGCTGCCCAGTCGGCATCGGGATTGTCAGCTGGTACAATAATTGTGACTTGATCACCAACATTAATTCTAAAATATGTTACGCTAGCTAGCAAAATTCGGTATTCGCGTCCATTAGCCTCGACATAATATGCTCCGTCGTGTTGGACTAATGTGCCGATGATCTGTTTTCGTTCAATTGGACTGATTTGCTTGTAAACAAAACCGCCATCGTCGGTGATTGTAAGTTTTAAAATATCGCCTTCAACTAGTTTTGACTTACTAGCGTAATTTGCTGGAACGGGATATTCTTTGCCGTCTGGTCCGGCCATTCGCTGACCGTCAAAAACTCCTTCAATAACCTTGCCTTTGACGTCTTCTGCATTGCTTGATTTTGGAGTAATTGGTGCTCCATCATCACCAGTGATACTTATTAATAATTCCCTAGCTGCAGCAAGATTTGTTTCAGCATCTTGCATAAGACTGTGCAATCGTTTGATCTGTTTCTCTGGTAATTCAGACATGGTACTCGCAATTCCTTTTGTCTTTATTTTTGCCCTTATATTACCTTATATATACCAATTATCACATGCAAAGTCAATACGCAAATGATGTTTTCCACACGATTTTATGATGTGATTCAATAAGCGTTGTATATTTTATTATTGCCTATTAAACAAAAATGCCGTCCAAACATAAGGACGGCATAAATGTTATTACAATGAATGGTCAAATAACTTAGAAGTAAGAATTATGCTAACTCGACTGTTGCGCCTGCTTCTTCAAGCAATTTTTTAGCATTTTCGGCTTCTTCTTTGTTCGCTTTTTCTTTGACTATTGAAGGTACGCTATCAACGATAGCTTTTGCTTCACCCAATCCAAGGCCTGTGATTTCTTTGACTGCCTTGATGACAGCTACTTTTTGATTACCAGCTTCTTTTAGGTTAATGGTAAATTCTGTTTTACCTTCTTCCTCTGCAGGTGCAGTCTCTGCGGCTACGGCAGCAACAGCTGCAACGGGAGCAGCGGCACTGACACCCCACTCACCTTCCAGGTGTTTAACGATTTGACTTAGTTCCAATGCTGAAAGCTTGTTAAGTTCATCAACAATCTTTGTTTGTGCAGCGGAAAGTTTGACCTCTTTATCTGTCATGATTATATTCTCCTTATATTAGTTAGTTCTTGGTCGAAAATACATAACCATTCCCTCATAATACCTACTCCACGCCAAGGAATTAACGAATAAGCGACGTAATTCCTTGGGTTCTCATGGGTATTATTCGGAAAGGTTCCGTATTTTCTCTGAATTCTTGTGAATTCAGTATTACTTTGTTGCAAAATTAGTTTTAAATTGTCTTTGCGTGCTGTGACAAAACTCGAGTAAATCCTCGTTGTGACCCGTTTGCGACGTTCAGGAAGCCGCTTAGTGGTCCAGCAATGACACTGACCAGCTGACCACGAAGTTGGTCTTTGGTTGGTAGTGCAGCCAGGGATGTAACAGTAGCTGTATTAAGTGCTGCTCCTGTATCATCAAAACCGATAACCAATTTTAATGCAGGATGAGTTTTGGCAAATTTAGCCAAAACCTGAGCTGGTGCAATTTCGTCTGTGCTTGAAAAAGCGTAAACTAATTGTCCAGTTAGTAAACTTGTGTCAGCTTTCTTGAATTTGTCGTTAGCCTGCAGGGCAACGCGAACCAAGCGGTTTTTGGCCACTATAATCCTTACGTTTTCCTCGCGAGCGGCAGCTCGAAGTTTTTGCATATCAGCTACGTTTAGACCCGTAAAGGCAGCGCCTACCGATCCTTTTGCCGCCGCGAATAATTCAGCTAATTCTGCAACCAAAGTGTTCTTTTTATCGCGAGTAATTGCCATAAAAATCCTTTCTTTAGTTGATTTTCGTATATTATTTGACCAATTTGTAAATGTTCGACGACAGCCTAAGAAAAACAAAAAGCCTCTGGTTTTCCTGACTGCCAAAGACTAAAATCCAAAAAATGTATGTTTACATTCCTAGGTAGCTTCGCCGTAGGGTGAATTAAGTGTTTTCACTGCTACTGTCTTTGGTGATGTCTATAGTCAGTTTACCAATATTCCTATCTGTTGTCAATATTGCAGTGTATGAAGGCTAAAACACGAAAAAATACTGGTATAATATATATAGAATTAATCAATATTTTGAGGAGTATCTAGTGTTAGAAAAAGAAAAAGCCACGTCATTTACGTATAATGCTGATCGTGAACCCGATTTGCAATACCATGACTTATTAAAAAGAATTCGTGAAAAGGGAAAGGCAGCACTTTCTGGGATGGATTCAAGATCAAAAGAAGTGTTGGGTCATACGATGAGATTTGATTTGGCTGAAGGTGGATTCCCTTTAATTACAGAGCGCGACCTAACAATGGGATCATCTGAAGAAAATATTGCAAATTATGAACAAGACCCAAATCTTAGGCCTGTTACTGGACCAATTAAGCAGGCATTGGGTGAAATTATCGGCTTTATGCATGGTGCCAGAACCCAAGAAGAACTTGAATCTTATGGGTGTAAATTTTGGAAACCTTGGACTGTTGGCGAAGAAGCAGAAAGAAAAGCGACAAAGCGAGGACTTGAGGTTGGTGATTTAGGACCGGGGTCATATGGTGCAGCGTTTCACGATTTTCCAGATGGTGAAAAAACTTTTGACCAGTATGCAAACATGATTGAACAAATGAAAAGTCGACCGGAACTTCGTACCCATATAATTAGTCCGTTCATTCCCCCGAAAATCAGTCGAGCGCCTGGTCGTCAACAAGAGGCTTTGATCGTCCCTTGCCATGGACTACAGCATTATAATGTAGATACATACAATAAAGAAATCTCACTTGTTCACTGGCAGCGAAGTGCTGATGTCCCAGTTGGGTTGCCGTTTAATATGGTTCATTATGCCGCATTACTAATGATGGTTGGGCAAGTTACAGGATACAAACCCAAAGAACTAGTATTTCAAATTTCTAATGCACACATCTATGATCAACACTTTGAAAAAGTTGATGAACTCTTAGATCGTCAACCACATCCGTTTCCTCGTCTAGCAATTGATCCAACAATCACAAAATTAGAAGATTTTAGAACAGAACATTTTATGATTCAAGATTACATTGCTCATCCTCCAATGAATATGGGAGGAACGCCGGTATAAAAAGTATTATTGTTGCATATGACCGTGCACGAGCTATTGGTATAAGTGGTGGACTACTTTGGGAACGAGGCGAAATGCACAGTGACATTACTCGCTTTAAGGATTTAACGACTGGTCATACAATAATAATGGGTCGAAAAACGCTCGATTCTATAGGAGTTGCTCTTCCTAATCGCCAAACAATTGTCATTACTCGTGGTAACGACATTGAATTACCAGGTATTAAAACTGCCCACTCACTCGATCAGGCATTTTCGATGGTTGAAGGATCCGAAGAATCGTTTGTGACAGGAGGCGGAGAAATATTTAACCAATCTATAAATGAAGTAAAAAAGATATATGCAACTGAAGTAGATACTATTATTCCTGGGGCTGATACTTTTTTCCCAAAATTAGACAAAAGCTGGACGAAAACTGAAGAGAAACATTTTTCCGTAGATGATGATAATATATATCCATATTGTTTTGTGACTTATGAAAAAAGATAAACCATTTGTAAATATGAACAATGCCAGGCTCGATGAGCAGCGCCGGGTTATGGAAGACATCATTGAAAATCAAGAATGTCCTTTTTGTTATGAAAATCTTTCGAAATACCACAAGCAAAAAACTCTTAACAAAGGCAAACACTGGACTATTACAAAAAACCAATGGCCGTACAAATATACCGATATTCACTTGTTAGCCATTTTAAATTATCATGCCGAAAAACTATCAGATCTACAAAAAGGTGCCTTAGGTGAACTTCAAGAACATATGGTTTGGGCAGAAAAAGAATTCAATATCATCGCCGGCGGAATATGCATGCGTTTTGGCGATATGACTAATAGTGGTGCAACAGTAAACCATTTACATGTTCATCTAATCGTTCCATCTGCCGATAAACCAGCTGACGAAAAGGTCAGATTCAAGATTAGCTAGACGGATAAGGTTTCAATATTTTTGGGTCTTCGGGTCCAAGATTCGTGTCGATTTTTATTATTTCTACACCGAAATCGTTTAAAATACTCTGTCCATCTAGCATTGCATAGCCTTCAACGTAATAACATGCTTTGATACCGCTATGGGCTATTAGTTTTGCGCAAGTTGGACAAGGGAATGTGCTGACGCAGATTGAACATCCCTCTAATGAAATCCCATGTTTTGAAGCTTCGGCGAAAATTCGAGCCTCGGCGTGCATATCAATTGTTCGCTCTATTGATTCACCTTTTTTTGCCGTGATTCTGGGGTCGCTTTCGATTAATGATGTGTATTCTGTTGGTACCGAGGAATTGTGAGCATGTAGAGATAAATTATTATCACTGTCAACTATTACTGCCCCCAGGTGTCTCCACCAATTTGTACTTCGAGACAATTCTTCATTCAGTGCAGCTACAATTGGATCGTTCTCGTCCATAACTACAACCCTATCTGGTTTTAAGGAAAATTTTTCAGCCGAATTGTCTCTATCCCAACGAAGAAAGATCGGCTCGGTGATAATATCAGCGTTTGGGTTAGCTTCGACGATCATTCTAGTAATATCGTCATCGGGCATAACAATTGGACCATTTAAGGCTTTATTTAGGGCCGACTGGCCCATTATTACACATTTGCGTCCCAGTCCAGATATTGCCTTTGTTGCGTCCTCTGGACTCAAAGCCCGGATGTCCTTGCGAAGATAAGGCAGTTCACCTAAAATTTCACTATTAAAAACTCCAATTTTCGCATCCGGATGTCTATCAATTGCTTTTATATATCCATCATGAATTACTGGGACATATCCGGCAAATAACTCAGTTTTTTTATTCATCTCTTCGGTTGCCTAGTATACTACCTATTTTCCTACGTAGGTCGGGGTGAGCGTCGTATTCTTCCAATAGTTGTTCTATCGGTTTTTCGACTTTTCCATAAAACCCTATTTGTAGCCTTCTGATTTGGGCGGATGTCGAAGTGGTGGCTTGTGGTTCAAGCACAACGACCTTCCCACATATTTCTTCTAGTTTTTCAATAGTATCGTCGTCATAAGTTTCTTGAGTAACTATTAATGTGTCTGGTTTGATATTTTTTATTAGTGACCAACGCGGATCGTCGGGTTGCTTAATAGTTATGATGTCAACAGATCGCAAATGGGCTAACATATTTACTCGTTCTTCTTCTGGAACTACTGGACGGTCTGGGCCCTTTCTGTTCCGGACTTTCTCGTCGCTGTCTACTCCAACAATCAAAACATCTCCGTACGATTTAGCAACCTCGAGATATTTGGCATGACCGACATGCAGTAAATCAAATGTACCAGAGGTTAAAACAATTCTTTGTTGCAGGGTTCTGAGTGCATCGACATATTCTCCGAGTTTATCCTGATTCTCGACAAAGCGAGCTTCTGGACTAGATCCGTTCCCAAGAACGCCACGTTCAGAAATATTGTGTTGCATTCCTATTTCTGATTCAATGTGGTTTTTAGACATATCAACTCCGGATGTTATATAAGTTAGCTTACAGGGTTTTCAATCTTAATACCAGGGCCTTGGGTGGCGCTGATTGACGTGCTTTTTACGTACGTACCTTTCAGTCCACTAGGTTTTTGGGATTTTAGGCTGTCAAAAAATGCTTTGGCGTTTTCTTCCAATTTTTTAGCGCCAAAAGATACCTTACCGATGCTAAGGTGGATGATACCTTGTTTATCAACTCGGTATTCAACTTTCCCAGCTTTAGCTTCGGTAACTGCTTTGGCGACATTAGCAGCAACAGTGCCGCTTTTTGGGTTTGGCATAAGTACGCGTGGACCAAGCAACCGGGCAAATTTACCTAGCTTTGGCATATATTGAGGAGTTGAAACCAAAACGTCAAAGTTAATTTCTTCCTTATCTAATTTATGCAATAACTCCTCATCACCAACAATATCTGCACCGGCAGATTTAGCTGCAGCATGTTCTATTTCAGGGGCAAAAACGGCTACCCGAACAACTTTTCCCGTTCCATTTGGCAGACTGACATTTGCACGTATATTTTGATCAGCTTGACGTGGATCAACACCTAGTCGTACATGGATTTCTAGACTGGCGTCGAACTTACTTGGATTAGTTTTAACAGCGATTTCCAAAGCTTCGTACAAAGGGTATATGACTGCCTTATCAACAAATTCTGCAGCTTTTTGGTAATTTTTGCCACGTCGCTCAATTGATGGTCGCGTTACGGGTTTTGGTCCTTTTTTAGTATGCGATACTGCTTCGGGTGATCGAGGAACGGTTTCGCCCTTCTCTTTGCGCTCTTCTTTTGCGATTTTTTCTTCGACTTCTTTGATTGCCTTTTCGCTGCGCTTACCGGCTTTGGCAAGCTTGACATCAGCTTCAGTCGAATTGAATTTTACCGCTGTCTCCTTTTCAATTTTTGCAACTTTTTCTGGTTTTAATGACGCCTCGGCGGTCTTAATGGCTGCCTCAATCTGGGTAATCGTGTTTTTGTGTGTGACGTCTAATTTAAGTTTTTTTGCTTTTTCCAAAAGTTCTGGTTTCTTGGCCATTTTCAGTGAATCCTTTCTGTGGTATTAACGATGCTTTAAACATCTCCCATCATTGATTTATATATATTATCCTTCGACTTCAACACCCATCGAACGAGCTGTGCCGGCGATAATCTTGATTCGACCCTCTTCGTCAATTGCATTTAGTTGGTCTTTTTTGAGTTCGGCGATTTCAGCAAGTTGTGCGCGTGTAATTTTACCGACTTTTTCGCTGTGAGGTTTGCCACTTCCCTTTTTAAGGCCAGTTTTTTCTAGGATTAAATCGTCAACCGGTTGGCCCAGCGATTTCCAAGCGAATGTACGGTCTTCAAAAACCTGCAAGTGAACGATTACGTCTTTGCCCATCAATCCTTTTGTAGCCTCGTTGAAAGGATTGATAAAATCCATCATATTAAGTCCCCATTGGCCTAATGTCGAGCCAACTGGAGGTCCGGCCGTTGCGCGTCCAGCAGGAATACGTAATTTAAGATTTCCAATAACTTTTTTTGCCATAACTGGGGTATTATACCTTACGTACCTGTAAAGCGTCAAGCTCGACCGATGTGTCACGACCGAACATGCTGACCATTACTTTCACTTTGCCTTTTTGAGTGTCAATTTCAGCAATTGATCCGTCAAAGCCCTTGAACGGTCCGTCGGTAATACTAATAACTTCACCAAGTTCAAAATCAATATTATGTTTAGGATCTTCCACGCCCATTCGTCGCTTGATTTTAACAATTTCAGGTTCTGATACTGGTGTTGGTTCGGTACCAGTGCCAACAAATCCGGTAACTCCTGGTGTATTTCGAATAATATACCATGTCTCGTCAGTAAGTTTCATTTCTACCAGTGCATAGCCTTGGAAAATTCGCTTTTCAACAACTTTACGCTTGCCGTTTTTAATTTCAATCTGCTTTTCTTTTGGCACCATAACGTCAAAAATTTTGTCAGCCATATCGACGGCATTAATACGTTGTCTGATACTTTCAGCAACTTTTTCTTCGTATCCACTGTATGTGTGGATTGCATACCATTGTCGTGATGAGTCGTATCGATTTTTTGACATAATTTCCTTTACTTTATGATTAGTTTAAATAATGTACTAAAAACCCAGTCCAAACCTACGATTATTGCAACGAATAGCAATGTAAAAAACAAAACAGCCGCTGTTAAACCCCAGGTTGCTTTGCGATTCGGCCAGCGTACTTGACGAAGTTCTTGCCAGGAACCTTTAAAATAACCACCGATATAAAAGATAGGAACAAGAAGTGGATTCCTCTTCTTTTTTACTTGAACAACTTTGGTCACCGACGCTTTTTCTGTTTTTTTACTAGTAGAGGACACTTGACACACTCCTTACCTTTCATAACAACAAAATAGTCTGCTTAGCAGACTGTCAACTAATAATATAGACCAAGTGCACCGTTTAGTCAATAAACACCTATGATTTTTTATCCACCCACCATACATCTTGCACACATTTCAAATAAGCTATTAAGCTGAAAGGAGTGAAAGTGAGATATAGGAATATGACAGAAAAGCAATTAC
>JAYSMZ010000013.1:0-23073 GCA_043724245.1 bacterium | reverse complement strand
AATCGCGGTCGACCCCGCCTCAGTCGGTGACGTTCGTCATCCGGCTTCCGGCCTTGCGAACTGCCATTTTGGGCAGTTCTCACTTTAGACGATAAGACCATAATATAGATAACTTTAGCAAGTAACAGAGGTTATGTCTAGGTTTTACTATTTATCTTCGAATTTTTCAATGACAGAAATCAGTTTTTTCGGTGTAATCTCGGCCTTGATTAAGTATGCGTCTGCATGTTTTTCCATGGAAATGCGCGATTCGTCGTCTTGTTGGAAGTTAGTCAGCACAATAACGTGGGTTTTAGGAATTAAATCTTCCTTGCCACCGCGCAAAGCATCCAAAATGTCTGTTCCTCGTCGTTCTGGGAGCATCACGTCTAACAGAATGACGTCATATTGCTTATTTCTGGCAGTAATCAGTCCATCGTTGCCATCAACTACCCAGTCAACTTCGTAACCGGCTTTTTTTAAGCTTCGTACATACATCTCGCCGATAAAACGGTCATCTTCGATACACAAGATTGTTTTTACTGGCATATTTATTAACTCCTATACATTGAATGGTTTTTTATCCAACCATTGCCTTCATTAATTAGACCTTCGTTACTATTATCCCCTGCCTTTAGTTTATCCGCAACCGTTGCGTAAACCGGAAGCGAAACCGTGAATGTTGAACCGTGGCCGTCTTCGCTGCGGACGCTGATCTTACCTCCGTGTGATTCGACAATTGCTTTACTAATATATAGTCCAATACCCGACCCGGCAACGGTTTCACGTGACCTGTGTGATCGGTAGAATTTTTGGAACAGTTGACTGACAACACTTTCGGGCATACCGATGCCATTATCGGCAACGGAAGTATCAACAAAATCACCATTTAACTTGGCGGTTACTCTGATAACTCCACCCTCGTTACTATATTTAATTGCGTTATCTATAAGATTACCAAGTACCTCGCCAATGCTGGCTCTGTCGGCCGCAATAGTAGGTAAATCATTTGGTAGGGCCACCGTGAGTAATCGATTTTGGGCGCCGGCGCGCAGTTTCATATCATCACTGATTGTGTCGTAAATTGCCGCTACTGTATCCTCTGATAAATTCATTTTCAAATGTCGCCTATCATAACGTGACGTGTTCAAAATATTATCTATATAACCCGACAATCGGTTTGACGATACGACCAAGCGGTGAAAAAGCTCTGGTTGATCATCTGTTAGGACATCCGACAACTCGTCTTCTAGTACGTCTAGATACCCTTTGATAACTGTTATTGGCCCACGAAGTTCATGGGCTGCAAAAGAGATGAAATCCAGATTTTCTTCATCGACCGCATATGCGCCGGTTCTATCAATCAAAGTCAAAACGGTTTCTGTTGATGAATCTTTGTGATAAGAGGCAATCACGTCGAAAAAGCGCCTGCCCTCTTCGTTGGGCAAATGATCGGGTATGCGGGTCCAAACATGTTCGTCATGGACTGAATTTTTTGAACAAGTATCAAGCCATGCATCCAAGGTGTCGTTGCCATTAAATATTAGCTCAAGAACTTTTTCACCTTCGGTATTATTGCTAGTCGGGGCGGTTTTGTTAGCATAAATAATCTTGCGATTTTTGTCCAGGGCGACAAACCCACAATTTGTCATTTCCAATGCATCCGTAAGAATGGATTTTTTTTCGCTATTATCGGATGCTTCTTGTCGGTCGTGGCTGACGGACAGCTCGTAAACTGTTTGCAGGGCGTCACGGAAACCAGTCTTTTCATTTTCGGTAGAGTTCACGTTCGGTAGTGGAAGCATCGGTTGCTCGCCTGTTATCTTGATAATAGCGGCAAGCAAATCTTTGGTTGGTCGTGTTACGGAAAAAAGAATAATAATTCCAATAGTAAGTTGTAATGGTAATAGTAAAAATGAAATAACCCAAATCCACAGCAAACTATCAGTAGCTGCGGCGGTATATATCAATATTATCCCGAATGCCAAAGCAATTATAATTTGTGTCAGCACGACTAGACGTATTTTTTTTCTAATGAACTCAGGCCAGAACTGACTGGCTAGGCGGGGGGGCGCCTTTTTTACTTCCACAACACGTCTCCTCCGTCATTAGGAACGGCCGTAATCCAGGTTTGTCCGCGAACCAGAGGGATATCGTTACCGGCAGCGTCTGTAAAATTAATTTGGCTTTTTTGATCAGCCTTATGCCAAGTGGCAGCGATGGCTGTTCCGTTTTGGAAAATTGTTGCATTGCCGCTTCCGATGGTCGTGATAACTTCTCGGTATCCATCTTGAAGCTCGGATGTTTCATCGACACGAATCGCTATTATTACATTGGGTGTAATTTGTCCGTCTTCACGATCCAAATGCGGTGTTCCACCCTGGTTTCGTGTATAAGTATTGGTTTTTGTGTCGAATATATATGAACTGTTATATAAACCGCTACTGACAGTAATGTCAATATTTGTAGCATCGGGTTTTGCAATTGGCTTACCGTCAACACGGCTAAATCCTGTAAAAGTAGACGTCGTGTAGCCTTTTGAAGTATTAAGCGCGTCTAACTTATCAAAACTAGTATAGACGTTGTGTGGCGAGTATCTGTCGCTGGCTCGCCAGTAACTTCCGGAATTAAAAAATTGGTCCAAATCCCTATGGCTGCCGTTGCGAATTTCGGCCAGTGCTTGTGCGCTACCACCAATATGAGCAATACCAGCGTCAAATGCCGCCAGCCAATCAACGTCATACAATCTGAGGCTTCGGACTGGACCGATAATTTGTGGCTTTTCTTGTTGATAAAGCACCAAAAACCTAGTAATGCCACCCTCGGCAATTGCCTCGAACACCGCTCCACTGTTTTTTATACCCGATTGAGGTCTGGCATTGGGGCTGTTTTCTATCATTATTCCAGTAACGGCTTGTTTTGTGGCAGATTCACCGTCAACCAGTTTGCCGGTTAGAGGTGAATAATATTTTATACTTGGTTTTGGCTTTTCAACTTTTTTTACGACGGCAGCGTTTTTAACTGGTTTTTGCAAAGCATAAATCGTAACTACACCAGCAGCTAAAACTATAATTGTTACAGCGCAAATTATCCAGAATAATCTGGGGTGTTGCTGATACCACAAGCGAAATTTTGCCCATAATTGTTTTGTTCGGTTGAATTTCATAACTTAAGCGCTATTATAACAGAAATTGGTAGGTGGTAGATAGAAAATGGTAGATTGGCTTTCTATATACCAACTGGTACTTTCTATCTACTGTTGTGAAGCAACATTGATTGCCCGTTGCAACCTGGATTTAACGGTGTTCTGGCCCAGGGCTGCCAAGGTTTCGTTCAGGGCTGGGCTAAAAGGTGCCCAGGATACGGCTAGACGGATGATACTGAATAATTCTGCCGGTTTTTTGCCGGTTGTTTCAAGTAATGAATTCAGAGTCGTCTGTAGGGCGTTTTCATCAAAATTAGTTGTCGACAGAACGTCAAGCGAGGTCTTAAGTAGTGATTCAACTTCCTCTTTCGGTAATTTACCGGCAAATTTATCGTTTGTAATCATTTGCCAGTCCGGCGTTGGTTCGGCAAAGAAATACGACGTCAGCAGCGGTAAATCAGCCAACGTTTTCATCCTATCCTGCGCCAGTTTTAGTATCTTTTTCTTGTAATTCTCATCGGCATTTTGTGCAGATTCTGGCCAAAAATTGCTGACGCGCTGGTACAAATCGTCTATGTCCAGTCGCCTTATCCACTGCCCATTTAGCCATAGCAGCCGTTTTTCGTCGAAGCGGGCCGGGCTTTTTTGGACTTTTTCAAGACTGAATTTTTCGATTAGTTCGTCAACTGAGAAAATTTCTTGTTCAGTGCCGTCGTTCCAGCCCAGGGTCGCCAAAAAATTAACCATCGCCTCGGGCAGATAGCCGTCTTTTTTATACTCTAATATATCCTTGGCGCCGTCGCGTTTGCCCAACTTCTTTTGCCCGTCGATTGACATGACGTATGGTAGGGTCGCCAAAATCGGTCGATCGATATTTAGCGTCTCGTATAAATTCAAAAATTTTGGCGTCGAACTAATGAATTCCTGACTGCGCAGAACGTGCGTGATACCCATCAACATGTCGTCAATAATGTGGCAAAAATTATATGTCGGATATCCGTCGGATTTAATCAAAATAAAGTCGTCAACAGCTTCGCTGCCAGTTGATAAATCACCCATGACAGCGTCGGTCCATTTATAAGGTTTTGGGTCGGATTTGAAGCGCAGTGGTTGGCTGCCGTCCCAAACCGGTGGATTCTCGGGACGATAGTCGCGGTATATAAATGGTTTTTTGCTAGCTTTGGCCTGGTCGCGGAAGTCTTCGAGTTGTTCTTTGGAATATGGATCGGCATATGCACGACCGTCGGCAATTAATTTGTTCGCCCACTCTATATATATATCAAGTCGTTCGGACTGCAAGTACGGTGCGTGTGGTCCGCCAATACCAATTCCCTCTGTCCAATTAATGCCAAGCCAATGTAGACTGTCTTCGATTTGTTCGAAACTGCCCTCCACCTCTCGGATCTTGTCGGTGTCCTCGCCGCGTAATATAAACACACCGTTTTTGCCGGCAAGTAACCAGGCAAATAAAGCGGTTCGAACACCGCCAACATGCATAAAACCGGTTGGACTGGGAGCAAAACGAGTGCGGATTGGTAGATGGTAGTTGGTAGATTGTAGATGGCTGTTGCTCATAATTAACTTAATTATAACAGATTATGATATCTGTTTTTCTGTAATTTACTATCTACTACCTACCAACTACAAACTAGTTGCTATGCGACGTATTTGGTCACTGGATAATTTTGCATCACCGGATATTGAATACAAAATTCCGCCATTTACCCAATCTGCCCTGTTATTGTCATTGTATGTATAAATTGTAAGTCCACCCTCTTGTGACTCGGATGTCTGATGGTTTGAACTTTTGTCTACTTGGATCTTTAAAGCGCTTGAGTCTAACGGGCTTTTTGACTGTTTTATGGCAAACTTGCTATTACCTGAATTTGCATGAAAACTTATCGTAACTTCGCCATTTGAATATGAAACTGGTCCACTTAGGCTATATCCGTCAGGATGATATTCTGGGAAGGTCGCATTAATACCCGCTTGCATACTGGCTATTCGAACAGAAATAATTGGCATGTTCAGGTAAATTATAAATCCAACTATTATCAAAACTGCTGCGCAAATTGTAAAAATATTTACGAATTTTTTATTGCGCTTGAGAATATTAATTTTTGGGGTTTTTGGTGATTCTGATTTTTCAATTGCAGCTGACATCACCTCGTTTTTGATGTCTTTAAGTGATTTTTTCGTTGATATTGCTGGAATATTTTTGGGGAATGAGCGTAGTTTACTAACCTTATTAGCCAGAGGGTGAGAAATTGGTTTTATGTCAAGTCCTTTTCTTACATGCAATACAGATTGTGATGTTTTGGGGGTATTTGGGGCAAAATGCGACACATGTTTACTTTTTGAAATATCCATACTCTGACCATTTTTTCGTCTGGGAGCCCTGATATCGTTGAATTTTTTTTGTGCAGCATGTGAATATAAAGCTTGCGTTTTTTTCACAATAACACGAGCAGCCTTATCTGTTTTTGATTTTGTCTCATCCATAATTTTCGATTTTTGAGACAGTTTTTCCATCGGGAGACCAGTGTCCTTATCGTATTCTCGACCGTTAATTATAACGATTTTTTCATTCTTCATTTATTTCTCGCGTTATCTTTAAACTATTCGCTTTTCTCTTTCACATAAGCAATACTAATAAATATCTTAGGTCGATTTAGAAAAATATACAAGGTTTTGGATAATAAATGTATACAACTTGGTATAATATGTATTTGAACCATGTCTAGCAAGAATCAAAAGCGAAAAACTTTAACTATACGAATTCTTGTGAATTTGTTTATGGTGTTATCGGTAGTTGTTTTAGTAACCTTTGTCACATTATTAATGCTGGGCCTTCGTTTTGATTCTAACGATGGCAATCTAGAGCAGAATGCATTTTTACAGTTTAGTTCAACGCCCTCAGGTGCAACGGTTTCAATTGACGGTATTGTTAATGGTGCAAAAACCTCGTCGAAAAGTTCTGTTCAGGCTGGAAAACATAAGATTGTAATGTGGCGAGATGGTTATCAGACTTGGCAAAAAACAGTCACAGTAAAACCGGGGACTTTAACTTGGCTAAACTACACCCTATTGGTGCCAAAAAAACTAACCGTTGAACCAATAGAGAGCTATAAAACAATACAATCTTCGCTGGCCTCACCAAAAGGTAATTTTATTCTTGTTCAACAGCAACTAAACACCCCATCATACAAATTAATTGATATTAGCTCTGATAATGCCAGCTCAAAAGATGTGGTTATACCACAAAGTGTTTTTAGTGAATCCTTGACGGCAAAAGTTACTCACACCTTCAATATTGAAAGATGGGATAACGGAGAGCGTTACGTCATCGTCAAGCATTCTTATGCTGATAAATTAGAATGGTTAGTGTTGGATTCTCAAGACTCAAGTCAAACTAAAAATGTCACAAAATTATTTAATATTACTATCGACAAAGCTATTTTTTCTAGTGGCAGTGGCAACGATTTATATGTTTTGGCGGCTGGCGATATCCACAAGCTTGATCTGAATGGAGAGACGATGTCAAAAACACTAGTAAGTGGCGCAACGGATTTTGACTTTTATGTTGATTCAAAAGTAATAACTTATGTAGGAAAAGGGAAAATCGGGACCGACGAAAGGGTTATCGGACTATTTAGAGAGGGAGACAGTAAATCCGCAGTACTTCGTACGGTCAAAGGGAGTCCTGACGTGCCATTAAAAATTGCAACTACTCACTATTTCAACGAGAACTATGTATCTATATCCGAAGGGAAAAAGGTCGACATACTCAGTGGCAGCTACCCAAACACAACAAGTGACAATGCCAATAGTATGAAAGTGGTATCCAGTTTTAACGTTCAAAAGGACGTTCAACAGCTTTCATTTAGCCCAAAGGGTCAATACGTCTTTGTACAGTCAGGTTCAAGTTTTTCAAGTTACGATATAGAATACCAAAAAATGTCTATTTCAACAATTTCTTCAGCAGGGGAAGTACCTCCGTTGAAATGGCTGGATGAATATCATGTTTGGTCAGATAGTGGCGGAATATTGTCGGTCCGCGAATTTGACGGCGCCAATGCTCACAAAATCAACCCAGTATTGACTGGTCAAGCGGTAACTCTAACAAATAACGGACGGTTTTTGTATAGCGTCAACAAATCTGCTACGGGTTATCAACTTCAGCGAGTTCGAATAATACTTCCCTAAGTTTTATTATCTAGCGCCAAATAATCTTTCGATAAATGACGGCGCGTTCCCAGGAATTGATTTAATCGTTGTGTTTGAAGAAACTGGGGCTGCTGCTGATTTATCTGGGTCTGGGCTAACCTGTTCGGCGGTAATTAGCAAACGGTTTAATGCCGTACCGATTGGAGTACATGTAAGCAAGGTTAAGATCGGTTTGGTCGTTGGGTATACTAAACTGCTGACGTTCTCAGGACTTACGACCTGCCTTTTTGATACGATATAGGTATAACGAACCGAGTTGTAATTAGCATAAATAGTATCACCGATATTTAACTTGTCTAGTTGCGCAAAAATGAATTTATAATCACCACCATCAAACAGGTCGTTACTGCTGTGTCCGGCGATAACCGTATTTCCGATTTGTCCGGGGTGACTATTGGCCCCTGGGATAGCAAATTGAGCAACACCCTTTGCCATTGCAGACATCTGAGAATTATAGTCATTGCCAATATCATATATTACTGGCACATCGACGTTAATTTTCGGAATTATTAATTTTGGTTCCGGTCCGACAACCGTATTAGCATTCGGGTCAATGACAATGTTTTGAGGATCAATATTCCCCGGACTGACATAAGCCATGACGTTCGAAACTATAAAACTGTTGTATTGCAAAAAAATGAATACCAGCACAACTATTATTCCTGACATTATTGGCAAAAAATGCCGACTTTTTTTGATTCTGGTTGCTGACTCGTGAACTTTTGCTTTCAATTCTTGCCGCATATCAAAAATAGCCTCGTCGGACGTAACGGTGTTTATGGTATTTTGTTGGTCGGTCTGTTTAATCGCTGTACGTAAATGTGTTCTGATCGAGGTCGTTTGTCTGGGTGGAGCTGGCTCAGATTGAACGTCGTTTTTTACTTGACGTTTTTTATTCAAATGATGCAAATAATAACCTTCGTAATATTTCTGATAATAATTTTGCCAAGCGCTGTGATACTGACCCCAATCGTTCACTTGAAGCTCGGGTTTTTCTGAATGAGTTCTTTTGTATGGGTTTATATCTTCCAGTGGGATTGGGTCTGCGATTGGTTCTTGGGTGATATCTAACTGGTTTGTTTGGTTGTCGTAAATACTATCAATTTGCGATCTGATTAGTTGTGCGGCAGATTCCCTAGGGTGTTGTGGTGTATGTCCGGGGGGTGTGTTAACTTGATGTCCCTGCTGCGATAGCGACATCCCACCTTGACTACTACTGGGCTCTTCTGGCTTCATCTATAGATTCCTACTAATTTCTATTGTACACTATATGAGTGGTCGTACCACTTGGGCGTTCGCCGTACGGCGAAGGCGCTTTGTTGTGTAGCGAATAGTAGACGTTATTTAACATTTTGTGCCGCGATGATGGAATTGGTAGACATGCTAGACTCAAAATCTGGTGTCCATTACGGACGTGCCGGTTCAAATCCGGCTCGCGGTACCAAATGCTAAATAACTAATATATCTTTGATACATTACGCTTGGGCGCGCTGAATACAGCGCCGTAAACGAACAAAATCTAGTGTTTATATTCAATCTTTAAATCAAACTTGCGGTGACACTTTCAAGTGTCTTTGTTGGTGACCACAGCCAATAAACTGTGGCTGTTGTAGCTGTCTGACCGCGCCAGATTTTCATGGGTTCATCGAATGGAGTACTGGTTACTTCCCCGCCACTAGCTACTAGCATTGCGTTTTGGTGCATAACGGCAATCGTTATCGGATATGTAATAGTAAATTTGTGAATCGCTTCAATTAAATTCGTCAGTTGTATACTGAAAGTCAAAACCTTTGGATAGTACACGGACCTAAATAATTTTTGAAGTTGAGCAAAGGACACGACCAATAACGTATCCGGACGGTCAACTAGCGAAGAGCTAGTGTTTTTTAATAAATCAATAGCGTCTCGAGTAATCACAAGTGGTCCTTTGTAGTCTTTAATGAATTTCTCGTATAGAATTGCGGTTTCGCTGTTATTACCCGTATCGCCAATTAACAATATGCCTGTTGACCAAGTTCCAAGCGCCTTCATTTCGTTTAAAGCATTTTTAGCTAAACCGCCAGACGAATTAGTTTCGCCAAAAATAACATCTGTCATAGATGTAGGGATAGATTTTCGCAGAACATCTGGCAAAAGTACTCGTACCTCACCTGCACTGGTTTTCAAAGACTCTTCATAACTTTCAGCCACACCTATAAACCCTGATTTATTACCACCGATAATCCCCAAATTTCCCATTTGTGATTTTTGTTCGGGTTTTGACCATTCGACATCAGGAAATAACGGTTTTTCGACGGTTTGTTTACGCCAATAAGGGTGTGAATCCATATATCTACTATAACAGAGGAAAAGGAATAGCGCCCCGTGCTCAACGAGGTGCTATCCTTTTAGGGGATAGAAATGCTCGGAACGCGAGGCGCGTGGGTTGGATTGTTGGATCAGGACAGTTTGGTGATGACTTTGGTGGGTTCGGGCGTCAGATCAAACCAATGCCTTTCGCCGTCGTACGCAGACAAGCCCCAAAACTTGGGAACCGTCTCTTTTGCATAGACCGTGTCGATCTCTTTCAGTTCCCCGTTGGCATCGATGAAGTTCAGAGTGCCTTGGACGTCTGAGTGGGGACCAATCTGAGCGCGTTCGCCGATGACTGTGCCGCCCTCATCCGTACCGATGAAGGCATTGTCGTCGACGCAAGCCCCTTGTTTGATGTGGACCCCATCGCCGATCTTGACATTCTTGCCGATAGTGGCACCGCCGTCGATGGTACAAAACCCACCGATTTTGGTACCGTCACCGATTGTTGAGTCATCCCCGATAATGCTATCGAGGCCGACGATGACGTCGGAACCCAGGATGACGTCTGCACCCAGGATTACTCCCATATGCAGACTGCAACCAGCTTCGGCCTGAAAAGAGCCCAAGAAATCGACGGTGTCGCTGATCTCGACCTCACCGAACAACAGAGATGAGCCCTCGGGCACAATACCCCTGTCTTCTGCTAGGCACCTTGTGCTGTTGCAGTGTTCAAGCTTACTAACACGTCGGGCGTGTCTGGTATGACTCATAGTGAATCTCCCTCTGTCGATGTGAAGAACAAATCCACGGGAATAATACCCTTTTCTCAACTATTTGTCAATTTCAATGCTAATTGGACAATGGTCTGAACCCATAATTTCTGGATAGATTTTTGGGTTGTATATGTCTTTTGCGATAGTTTTACTAGTTAACCAGTAATCAATACGCCAACCGATATTACGTGCCCTAGCATTAGCCCAGTGCGTCCACCAAGTATATGCGTCGGCCTTTTCAGGGTATTTACTGCGGAATACATCGATAAAACCGGCAGATTCAAACATATCAAAGCCCTCACGTTCTTCGTCTGTAAATCCGTGCTTGCCTTCGTTTTGTTTCGGATTCGCCAGGTCGATTGGCGCGTGCGCGACGTTCAAATCACCGCAAAACAACACGGGTTTTGACTTTTCCAAAGACTTAATATGCTTTAAAAATGCCGGGTCCCATTGTTTGTGGCGAAGCGACAGTCGCGATAAGTCGCCTTTTGAATTGGGGGTATAAACCGAAACTACCCAAAATTCATCAAATTCCGCCGAGATTACCCTGCCCTCGCTATTCGGGTCGCCGTAATGGTCGGATAAATCATATTTTTCAGCGATTTCATCAGAAAATCCGTTAATGATACTGAGCGGCTTTATTTTTGAAAAAATCGCGACCCCGCTGTAACCGGGACGGACAGCGCTATTCCAATATTCCTGGTAATCGGGAAAATCGATAACAGCCTGTCCCTCTTTGGCTTTGGTTTCTTGTAAACACAACACGTCCGGATGATGAACGGCAATAAATTTTTGCAAAGCCCCCTTATTAATGATGGCGCGAATTCCATTAACGTTCCAAGAGTATAGCTTCATTTATTTGACAACCCTTCTGATTTCGCGCTCTTGGTCGCGACGTTTCATTGTTTCACGTTTGTCATATGTCCTTTTACCTTTTCCAAGTGCTATAACTAATTTTATATATCGTCCGCCGGTCAAAAATTTAATCGGGACAATTGTCATTCCTGCTTGCTTTTTGTCGGATAAACCATTGATTTGCTTGCGGCTGGCTAATAGTTTTCGTGGTGATGAATCAATTGTTCTTGTTGACGACGCCCCTTTTTCGTTTGGTTTTAAACTAAAACTGGCATTGTTTAACCAAAGTTCGTTGTCGCGAATGTTTACAAACGAACCCTTGAGTTGAACGTGGCCATCACGGGCTGCGCGGGTTTCTATGCCTGTCAAAGATATGCCGACAACAAGTTCATCATCTAAAAAGTAGTCAAAAGAAGCCCTTCGGTTTACGATGGATTTAGGGTTTGGTTTCTTCTTCTTTTTTTGAGCGGTCATAGTGCTATTGTAACAGATTGTAACGACTGTTATGGTTTGCAGTATTTTTTGTTTAAATATGACATCTTGATAAACTGCCAAATAAATTTATAGAAAGGTAAAACTCTTGAAACTTGGTAAATAACTTCAAAATCCTTATATGTACCCTTTAAAAAACCAACTTTTTGTGATTTTCGGGTGTTTATGACATTTTTTAAATATATCGAACGAAATTTTTTTCGTTTTTCAAGTAAGGAAATATTAATTAACGTTTCTAAACTATATCCAATATTGGGGTGTGACCAAATGTACGGGTCTTTTAATAAATCCTTCGGTATTACTCTCTCTCCACTAAGCCAATCCATTTTCATAAGTCTCATAATCCTGAAAGAATTTGATCTTAAACTTAGAGTCCAATCTACAAGCCCCCTTTGAACTGGTTCGATAAGAGATTCGATTGATTTAACACTTAATCCTTGCAAATCGGCATCCAACAGCATGATTATGTCGTTTTTTGACTTTTCCAAGCCTTTTTTAACAGAAAGTGTTTTACCGATATTATTTTTGTTTTCGATCAAAATAACATTAAATTTTTTCACAATTTCGGATGTATTGTCTGTTGAACCGTCATTTACGACGATGATCTCATCAATCAGTGGGCTTTTAGTGACGATCTTTAACACGTCGGAAATCCTGGGGGCTTCGTTTAAAGCGGCGATTACTACACTTATTTTTGCTTTCATTACCACCATTATACTACCACTCGCCTCTTATACGGTGATTAACTTGACATGGTATAATCATGTTATATGAAAATTTTAATATCGTCTGATCTATACTGGCCAACAGTTAATGGCGTGTCGACGGCCGCACGTACACTTGCAATAGGCTTAGCTGGTCGTGGGCATGAAGTTTTAGTCATTGCACCCAGCCAAACTGGTAAAAAATACAAAGAAGTTGATGGCAATTATACAGTAGCTCGTACCGCATCAACTATTTTTCCTTTTTATCAAAATTTTAGGATTTGTTTGTATCCATACCGTGAAGTAAAAAAAATAATCAAAGATTTTAATCCAGATGTTGTTCATATGATGGGATTTTTAATGATAAGCCAAGCTGTAATGAAATACGCCCAAAAATACGATATTCCAACTGTCAGTACGAATCATGCCATGCCGGAAAATCTGATGGACAACCTAAAAAGACTTGCCCCACTGTCAAGGCCAATAAATTATGTGATGAAGGAGTATATCGTTCGTTTTCATAAAAAGACCGACTATTTTACAATGCCTACGCAATCGGCCTTGGATATTTTTAAACTATCGGCTCGAAAATTAAATATTCCCGTTGAAGCTGTTTCAAATGGTATTGACCTTAGTCGGTTTAAACCTTCTCCACCCCCCGAAAGCATATTTAACAAATACAAAATACCTAAAGATAAGCCCATTGTTGCCTATATTGGACGTGTAGACGCCGAAAAGCATATCAATGTACTAATCGATGCTTTTAAACAAGTCTTAAAAAAATCCGATGCCCATATGATTATCGTTGGAAAAGGAACCGAGACGGAAAACTTAAGAGAACAAGCAACGAGTTTGGATTTGGTTGGTAAAATTACCTTCCCCGGTTGCGTGTCAGAACAAGAAATTGTTGATTTTCATAAACTAGGAACTGTATTTTGTATGGCATCTCCAGTCGAACTGCAAAGTATCGTCATGCTTGAGTCAATGGCCAGTGGTAAACCAGTCGTAGCAGTTGACGCTGGTCCATTAAAAGAACTTTGCCAAGATGGTCGTAATGGGATACTTTGTGAAACAGATAACGTCAAAGAAATTGCTGATGCGATACTAAAGATTCTTAACGATCCAGCCATGGCGAAAAAAATGGGCGAAGAAAGCATTAAAATTGCCGCAACCCATGATGTACAAAAAACCCTTGAAAGATACGAACAAATTTACATGCAAGTAATCAAGAAATAAATTTATTAATTAGTTCAGCTACTTTTTCGGGTGTCTCGTAGTGGGTCAGGTGTCCAGTTTTATTTATTACTTCAAGTCTGGCATTTGGAAATAATTTTACCAACTCCCTTTGTTTTTTCAGTGGCGTAACGGTGTCTAGGGCGCCGGCTATTAAAAGTGTTTGAACATTAACATCCGGTGCAACGTCGCGAACGCTAGAGTGGATTGAAGCTTCAAAAGCTTCATTGACAACCCGTCGATTGGCAAAGGTGCTGAAGTGTTGCAGATGCTGGTCGTGAATAAACGCGCGGACTTTTTTATCGCGAGTTTTTGCAAGTGTGATACTCATGGCCATCACGCTAAATCTAGACGACAGCAGTTTCATTCCGGCAGATTCTGATAGGACTCGACTAAGCCAATAATAAAATACAGCGATTTGGGTTAATACTGCTTTTGCACCTTCTAGCGCTGAAACGCCTATCGGGTTTACCATAATGAGTTTCGAAATTGTTTTGGGATATTTTTTGGCGTAATATCCGACAATAATACTGCCAAAAGAATGTCCCAACAAAACCGGTGGTTTATCCAATTTCAAATTAAACATGAACTTTTTTAGCCATTTGGCGTAATTTTCAATCGAGTGCTCAACGGCTAACTCTTTGGATATTCCAAAACCAGGCAGGTCAGGAATAATAATTTTGAACCCAGTCAGTGGTTTTGCAATCAAATCAAGCCCATGATGCGTTCCGCGCAAACCATGAATCATAACAATAACAGGAAGTTTTGGGTCGTTATTATAAACCCAATAATCAGTGTCGCTTAACTTTTCGTGTTTGACCATATTGAACATTATAGCTTATTGGAATAAATATAATCAGTATTTTAGCGTTGTAAATAGTTTTTTTATCTTTTTGCTTATGGTATACTAAACTCATTACTTATATGGGGTAATCGTGTGAGATTTATTGGTTTGTCAGACAAAAAAACAAATAGCTCTAACCATTCAAACGGTTTTGCTTTGCCTACTATTTTGATAGCCTCGATAATAATGTTGGGGGTGTTATTAGTGTCAGTAGTTTCAACTGCTGCTATTAGCACATCACTACGGTCACAATCTTATAATCAAATAGCAAAAAACGCCAGTGAGGCTGGGGTTGCGTATGCAAATGCGTGCTTGGCTGCCAATGGTGGTGTACCAATGTGGAGTGATGCTAAACCACTAGCCCCCGGTACTGATTGTGCCGGGAATCAACTGCCAGGTTTTGTTTGTGCTACAGCTTCACTTGATGTTCGTTGTTCTTTAACAGTTAACGGCACAAGCTTCATATCTACTTTTTCCGTCGGTCTTCCGACTCTTGATTTGAACGGTAAAGCTAGTAAGATAAAATCTGTTGGTTCAACTCAATTATTACGAACATCGAATGGATCAATATGGCGCGGATACAACCAAACAAGCGTATCAGTACCTTCAACCTACTCATCTAGTCCTGTGGCGGTTCTTGTTGTGGGTGGTGGTGGTGGTGGAAATGATGGGGTCGGGGGTTTCTATGGCGATGGTGGTGGTGGTGGAACAGTAGTTGACAGCCCATCAATCGTTGTCACAACGAAATCTTATTCGGTAACAGTTGGTAGCGGAGGTGGTGCTGTTCTTGTTGGTGTTAATGATGGGACCGGTGGAACTTCTGCGTTTGGTAGTATATCTGCTTCGGGTGGAACCGGGACGCCAAACCCATCCAGAACGGGCGGATCGAATGCGAAATATACCGGGGGTACAGCTAGTATAGGTATGGATTCCGGAGCTGGGGCTGGGGGTGGAGCAAACGGATCGGTTTCAGTTGCTGGTATCGGTTATCAAAGTAGTATTAGTGGAGCATCAACCTATTACGCAGGTGGTGGCGGAGCAATCATGGACGTGGGAGGCAACCCGGTCGGTCAAGCTGGTGGTTTGGGTGGTGGAGGTGCGGGAAGTGTTAATGATGGGGTAAGTGGTACCGCTAACACGGGCGGCGGTGGCGGTGGCGCATTCCCTGCTCATACTGGAGGCTCCGGTGGCTCTGGTATAGTTATTATCTCCTATCCAACCAGCACAATCACGGCATCGGGTGGTGTTGTCACTACCTCTGGTGGAAATACTATACATACGTTTACTACTAGTAGTAATTTCGTAGTTGGCGCCGGACAACGTGCATCTTGTCAAGCCATTTTAAACGCCGGAGAATCAACCGGAAATGGAATGTACTGGATTTATCCTTCAGGCAGCACGGGCCTTAATGTTTATTGCGATATGACGGATGATGGTGGTGGTTGGACTTTGGTTTTGCAAAATAATGCTGCTGTCACGACACCAGCGCCCAATTGGACCGACGCCACAACAAAGAATACTATACTTGGTACACCAAGTTCTAATTTAACAACCTTCGATCAATTAGTTGGTTTAAGTTTTTGGAATAATATTGGTACAACACCTATTGGTACAACACTTCGGGCGGAGGTTGGTGCTACGCCATTATCTATATCCCATAAAGCAACCTACACCGTTTCGCTATCAGACTCCGTGGCTTTTTATGTTTTAAACTTATCTAATCAAAATATTATTGTTGGAAGTAGTGCTCCAGGTCTTTATACGACCCACAATACTAAACCGTTCAGTACTTTTGACGCTGACCACGACAGCAATGCTGGAAATTGTTCAACATCTTATGCTAACCATCCTTGGTGGTACACGAGTTGTTGGAGTGGTAATTTCTTTGCTGGCGGGGGTCAGGATAAAGCATATTGGACAGGTTCGACTACGGATTATTATGACTACGGATCAATCTGGCTCAAATAATTTAGCCTAACTAATTATATTACGAGCATTATCTGTATTTTTAGTATGCATCAATTTGTCACGAAGTTCGCTTGCGCCGGGAAAGTCACGAATATACGTCTTGAAAAAACGTTTTAACGGATCGAATTTTAGTGGCTCGGATTCGGTTGAATATTTATCATATAGGTCCAAATGGAGTTTTAATAAATCCAACAGTTCTTGTCGCGAATGCTGTGTGTTTTTGGGCTCAAAAGCAAATGGATTCGTAAAAATTCCGCGACCAATCATTATTCCATCAACTCCATATTTTATCGCAAGTTCCCTTCCATGTTGTTTATCGCGGACGTCACCGTTTATCGTAAGTAATGTCTGGGGTGCAATTTTGTCCCGAAGTTCTTTGATTTCAGGAATTAGTTCGTAATGCGCACCGACTTTGCTCATCTCTTTTCTGGTACGTAAATGAACTGTCAGATTAACAATACCTTGATGAAGTAAGTAATCAATCCAGGTTTTCCATTCGTCAATTGCGACGTCGCTAAGTCGAGTTTTTACGCTAACCGGCAAACCGCCGGTTTTAGCTGCTTTAATTAATTCCCCTGCAATTTCAGGAGTACGGATAAGGGCACTGCCCGATCCAGTTCGTACAACTGCCTTGTCTGGACAACCCATATTAATATCGATGCCGCTGAACCCCATTTTTGCTAGTTCAACGCTCATTTTAGCGAAGTTTTCGGGTTTATTACCCCAAATTTGAGCAACTATCGGCTGTTCGTCATTAACGAATAACAGTCGTCTTTTTGTACTGCATCTGCCCTTTTCGCTGCAAAAACTGGTTGCATTAACAAATTCAGTAAAAAACACGTCGGGTTTGGCTGCAGTTGCAATGACATGGCGAAATACTATATCTGTCACCGCCTCCATAGGTGCGAGGATAAAAAAGGGCTTCTTTAAATCATTCCAAAAGTTTGTCATCATTCCATTATTTCAGATTATTTTTCAAAATACTAAACCATATTATCAATCAAATCTTGCTCGAATGCCAAAACGCCTTTGTATGTTGGTTTATATGCAGATATATCCGGCAAGTTAAAATCAATAATATGTTCCCATACGGCATTGATAAGTTTTGAAAAACGACAAATTTCAGCAGAATCAAAATCAACATCAATCGATACAACATCGCCGGACATAGTTGGTTCAATAAAACGAATTGTTCCGGTATTAACCTGGTAATTATGGTAATCGCGGGAATTTTCAACCATTAATTTGTAGAAAAGCAGTTGTTGTTTATATTTATGCAATTTGATCTTTTCGTAATCAGTTTTTCCAATCCACGTTCTGGCGGCTTTTCCGGTCTTATAGTCTATTATGGTCATTTGCTTATTTATGGTATCGATATCGGCAAGGTCAAGTTTTCCGGTCAGATGTGCCTCATCGACCATTGAATGCTGATTGTTAAAATTAATCTCTGTTTGCTGAGTTATTTTGAAAGTTTCATAAGATTTTTCAAAAAATATTTGAAGTGCTTCACTTCCCTTTTGTACGAAATTAGAATAATCGATTTGTTTCATGTTTTGACTTTTTAGATTTTTTTCAAAATTCGAAACTATATCTTCGATTGCTTGCTTTTTACCGGTTGAAGTTAAATGCCTATGTACGCTTTGAAGGGTGTCATGGATCGCCGTACCAAAAGCGGCATTCGGATTCTTGGCAGTTGGGAAATGTAATAAGTTTTGCAATAAAAATGTTGCGGGACCTCCACGGCTGACGTCTAAGAAATTATTTAAATGTGTTATGCTTAGTTTGTAATTTATTAAGTCTGGTTTTAATATATCGTACATCTTGTTGGCGGGTGGACTAATCAGCGGTTGATACCAAGCAAGTTCGGTAGATTCTATTAACTGAGCGGAGTTTTTTGGCGGTGATATTTGTTTGACGAACCAATTTGAATCAATCAAAAAGGCAGCCCTTAAGGTATCCTTGCCGTTGTCATCTGTAAGACCATAGCTAATATTAAGATTCTTTTTGGCGCGGGTAATTGCAACATAAAACAATCGTAGTCGTTCGTCCTCGGTTTCACCAGCGGGTGCAATCTGCAAGTTTTCCGGATAGCTAATCAAACGATTACGGCTGCGCGCCTGTTCACCCCAAATCGTATCAACGGCATTCATGACATAAACAGTGTCATATTCTAACCCTTTTGATTTATGAGTTGTCATTATATTCACAGTTTCATCTGATTGAACCGCACGTCGAGTAACACTGATTGTGCTGCCGATTTTTCGATTCAAGGCGATGAATTCGATAAATGAAAACAAAGTTGGAGTTTGATTTGGTCGATATTCACGAAGTTTTGCGCGAATCGTTCGCAGGGATTCCAAGTACAATAAATAGTCGTTTGTGTTATTTTCCATCTTGTCGTTTGCGAAATAATAATCGTAAATTGGACTTATAAATTCAATATTTTCGTCAGTTGCCAAATTGTTTGGTTTGCCGATAATGATATCCAGCATGTATTCAAGCGGCGTGTTATTTATCATGGATGCAACTGAAATCAACCAATCATGTATCTGCGAAAAATTTGGTTTATCGGCCATTACATCCAACCATCTTTTGTGGTTATCGTACGAATCTTTACTAAGGTTCCAAATTTCAATCGGTTCAACCCCCCACGCCTTGTGTGTTAAAATTTCCGGTAGATTTGCATTTACGTCGCCGTGATTGCCTTTTGAGATATCGATTAAAAGCTGTGACAATTGTTGGATTAATTTTATTGGGGCAAGGTCTAAAACATTATCTCGTCTTTCGTAATTAACAAGGATATCGGCAGATGAAAAGTAAGGTAAAAGCGCATGAATTTCGTTGTGCCTTCTAGTAAGTACTGCAATTTTCCCCGGTTTTTCACCGGCATTAATTCGCTTTTTTATGTCGTTAACTATGAAATGGCGCTCATCCGCAATCGTTTCCGCCTCGAATAAAGTAGTTTTACTATCTTGGTTTTTATTATTAGCGAAGAGTTTTTTGTTTATATCATCATATATATTTTCAAGCCGTTCTTTACCTTGAAGTATTATTTCCCTACTACCCTTTAATATATCCGAAGTCGAACGATAATTCTCGGATAAGGTTATATGAGTAGATTTTGGGTAATTTATTCGAAAATTTATAATATTGCTGACATCAGCACCCTGGAAACTGTAAATTGCTTGGTCGTCATCACCAACCACCATAATATTTGGAGTGTCGTCCTGAACAGGATTGTTTGTTAAATTGTGCAAAATACGCATTTGTGCCATGTTTGTGTCTTGGAACTCATCAACCATGATATATTGATATTTTTCTTGCAGGTTGAACCTCAGATCATCAAAAACTTCCATAGCATGAACAACACGCAAAATCATATCATCATAGTCATAAAGTGACGCTTTTTGCATGTCTGTCAAGTATTTTTCGTAAATAAAACTAAGAGCACGGAGTTTTATCTGGCGTTCGCGGGTTTTTAAGATATAATCACCTTTTTCATTCTTCTTGAACCATTTGTTTCGCCAGGCAGTTATTGGTTTTGTTGAATTCTCGGTCTGGGCTTCGTCAACCGCGAATTCCAATGAATCGGCTAACACTTGTGATAAAGGAGTTACGGCAGGCAAAATTACTTGACCGTTACTTTGGCGGATTGTTTCAATATGCTTTTTGACTTGTTTAAATGTATCTTTGGAGATTCGGGCTGCAAAGATTGGCGATAATAATTGTTCGGTTTTTTCAATTACGGCATTGTTTTCATCAAGAATTGCTAGCAACTCATCGCTTGTTAGGCCACTTTTTTTAAGTTCGGAAATAGCTGTCAAGCTATCTGATAAATGTGTGTATTCATTATTTAATTTACTGGCAAGCGGGTTATTGTATTTTAATTGTTTGAATATTTCGCTGATGATTTCGTAACTACTGAGTTCGTCGGCTGGTAAAAAGTGAGCACCTTGGTAGAAAAACTGTCCGTTTTGATTAATTACCTCTACGCCAAAACTGTGGAATGTATGAACCGCGACCTTGTACGCATCTTTGCCGATAATTTCAGTTATACGCTGGCGCATTGCATTCGCGCCACTTTCCGTAAAAGTCAAACAGAGGATATTTTCCGGCAAAGTGTCGGTTTTTTGCAAAATGTTAGCAGTTCGAACACTTAAAAGTTCGGTTTTGCCAGTTCCTGGTCCGGCAATAACCATCACCGGCCCATCAATAGTATCAACCGCTTTTTTCTGGGCTTGGTTAAGTTTTGAATACCTCTTTAAAAAATCCATCACTTACTATTGTAGTTGATTAGATATGTATCGTCGAGGTGGCATATATTTAATTTACAATCGCCACCCTCCGCCGAATCAATAAACAACAGCCGACTCGAATTCCGCGCTAAAAATAGTTTATTTCATTCTTTGTAGTCTGCGGAACGACCCGTAAAGGGATCGCCTTCACGCCAACCGATTACGGTTGGGTTTAGGTAGTCCTCGACTAGCAATGAACAAAACAAGCTATTTTTACGGTAATTCATGAGGCTATTTTATTATTGATTCGGCGTTTGGTGGCTAGTGCTAAAGGCGGAAACTCGCAGATGTCTTACTCGGAAGACTGTGGGAGTAAATGACCGTAACTAGCATCAGACGTAATACGCATATCTAGTAGACTTCATGTCACTCGTGATAATAAGATGACCTGTTGAGTTGCCGTAAGATAACAGATGATTATCCCTGGCTGTCCGAGTATGTTTGAGTCGCAGACGAGTTACGCAGGATACCAAAGATAATTAGTTGTTATTTTAGCGCGAAACGAGGTTGGTTGTCGTTTATTACGATGACGTGAAGGATGCAAATACCAATAACCGATTAAGAGGGTGTTACAATAGAAATATATGAGAGACAGGATGTACGACGAATTAGCGCTGGAACGTTCGATTAAAGGATATTTTGGTGTTGATATTGATATAAGCCACGTTATTGTTTATAAGGTACCAGTCAGTCCGACAGCTTCGGCAACACTGTTTTTAACAACCAAAAAACAACTTTTGCTACATATTTCGGGACAATCAAAATTACTGCTTGGCGATGTTAAAAAACTAGTTTCACGCATAGGTTTAAAAGCAGAGCTGTACTTCCCTCCTCACGGACATCCAGATTATTTTAACGAAGTCGGTAGGAATAAATTCCATGAGGTTTTTCCAGGGCGAAAAAATATTGTTGATTCAGACATAAACTTCTACCGTTTACTTGCATCTTATAATCCAGCACTAGCCTTAATTTCTGAGGTAAAAGAAGGTGTTATTTATCAATTCGATAGTGACGCCACATCCAAATGGCGCGTGGCAACAAAATTTGCATACCGACGTATTAGGACAAGTTAATATATTATTAATCAATTTTATGGTGCTGGTGGTGACGGCTGTAGTACGGGGACTTTACTATTAGTGCCAACCGAGATATTGTCACCTAGTTGGCCGCTGTCATTATAACCCCAGCAATACGCTTGACTATCGGATGCAATAGCACAGGTGTGAATAGCTCCAACCGAAATGGAACTAATCGTTTTACCACTTAAGGCGCCGGCGGTATAAACTGCGGCAGGAACGTGGCGTTCAGTCAGTGTATTATCCCCAACCTCACCATTGTCGTTAAAGCCCCAACAATAAGCTAGATTATCCGAGGCGATAACGCAAGCATTAAAGCCTCCGGCTGAAATGGTTGTGACTGTTTTTCCACTTAACGCACCACTAGTATCAACGGGCCAAGGCCTATGGCGGCTATTGGTTGTATTTTCACCAACTTGACCATAGTTATTGTACCCCCAGCAATACGCATCGTTACCAGCTACGGCGCATGACTGTTCGCCACCAGCAGAAATCGCTGAAACCGTTTGGGTGCCCATGATGCCGCCGGTGTAAACAGCGACCGGCACATGACTTTCAGCACTTGAATCATCAGCGAGCTGGCCGACATCATTTGCCCCCCAACAATAGGCTCGGTTATTTGCTATAGCGCAGCTGTGGTCCGTTCCCGAATCGATGTCCATGACTGTTTTCCCACCTAATACACCACCAACATTAACCGGCCACGGCCTTTTTTTGTCGGTTGTTGTATTTTCACCGAGTTGGCCGTTGTAATTCCATCCCCAACAATAGGCAGTTTCCGGATCAAGACTTACTGAAGCGGTTGCACACGTATGGAAGTAACCGGAATCAATTTTCTTAAGGTTGTTTCCATTAAGCAAAACACCTCCGGTGTGGATAGCGACGGGCACGTGGCTTTCGTTGTTTGTATCATCGCCGAGCTGGCCGTATGTATCACTACCCCAACAATAGGCTCGATTATCGCTAATTACAGCATGAGCAATGGCGCATGTGAAATAATTACCAGCCGAAATTTGGCTAACTGTTTTACCACTTAAGACACCGGCAGTGTTGACTGCGACAGGACTAGAACTGCTGGTGGTCGAATTGTTGCCAAGTTGACCGTGACTATTACTCCCCCAGCAATATGCCTGCCCATTAGAGGCAACCCCACAGGTATGTCTATCGCCGACTGAAATTTGCGACCA
>JAYSMZ010000012.1:0-20043 GCA_043724245.1 bacterium | reverse complement strand
TAAGTCGTCATTTTGTTTCCGGGCCATGATATCCTCCACTTTCTCTAGGCTCTATTGACAAATAGTCTCTCACATTATAACCAACATATCCAGTATAATCAACCATCAGGGGCCCTTAAACGTAAAAAACACAATGCTTGAAGACATTCTATCAATTATAGCTCCACACCACTGTTGTGGTTGCGATGAAATTGGCAGTTTACTATGTGGCAATTGTAAATACAACATCACTTCTGAACAAAAAATGGTGTGTACTGTGTGTGGTCAACCAACAAGCAACACCTGGCTTTGCGAAAAATGTCATATGCCATATGAAAAGGTTTGGGTTGTTGGAGAACGTGATGGACCGCTACAACGTTTAGTAGGTTTATACAAATTCCAGCGCGCCAAAGCAGCGTATAAACCTCTTGGCGATTTGCTGCTAGACATTTTACCCGAATTGCCCGCAGAAACCGTGGTTGTGCCCATTCCCACTACGCCTGGTCGTATTCGCGAACGAGGGTATGATCACATGTTGTTGATTGCTAAATACTTTGCAAGAGCTCGCGAATTGAGGTGTTATCAGATAATCCGACGTCAAACTAACACAAAACAACGTCAGGCAACCGCTGAAAAACGTGATTCACAGGCTAAAAATGCATTTTTTGTGTCAGGTAAGGTCGACTCAGACGTGCCGTATTTGATTATTGACGACGTCATGACAACAGGGGCGACAATCAAATATGCCTCACGGGCACTGCATGACGCTGGCGTCAAACACGTATGGGTAGCGATTATCGCTAGGCAGACACTCGACTGAGACGTTTGTGTCTGTTAGAATAATGGCTATTGGAATATAGAATATGAAGATGGCGAAGCTGTAGAGCTAATAGCCAAATTCTAATAGCTATTTGCCAAACAGGGAGAGGTGCCCGAGTGGTTTAAGGGAACAGTCTTGAAAACTGTCGTGTCAGCAATGGTACCGCGAGTTCGAATCTCGCCCTCTCCGCCAAATTTAAAACAACGACCATTTGGTCGCTGTTTTAAATTTGATGGTGGGGCCGAAATTTGAACTCGCGGGCGTCGGTGCAACCGACGCAAACCGCGAGTCGGCGAAGAGCGGTGAAATAAAAATGTGTTTACATATTTTTGTGAACAAACGGAGGATGCCAAAGGCAGATATCTCGCCCTCTCCGCCAAATGACAGATAGCATCAATCGGATGTTATTTTTCATTATTCCAAATATGATATTATTGTTTCAATGAAAAAGAAATATATAATAATCGTTTCGATAATATTGGCTATCATTATTTTTCTAACATTTTTATTTTTTTATTCACTCAGTGAATGCCATAAAGTGGGCGGAATTAAGGACGGCGCTTCTATTTCCAGAGCCAATTGTGAAATTGCTGAACCATACGATATTTATCGAATAATTATCGAAGGGCTAAATTCTTCAAAATGATACTCAAAAAGGTCCGTCCTTTTTAACACCTTAGACTGATGATAAATATACAACAAACCAAAAGGACGGACCTTTTGTGTGATTAACTTTTTACAGTTTCGTCTTTATCTTGATAATCTTCAAGAAAATCGTGATATTTTACGGCTGATCCGTAAAGATCAGCTATGTGGTTTTTATTCAACCATTCAGGCATATCGTTATAAAGATATGCTCTGATTGAAGAATGCGGGTAATCAATCCACTCGTCCGGGTTCCGATGAATATATCGACTGATATGCAATAGATATTCGTCGGATGAAATGCGCGATGCCTTGTAGCGGCTTTCAAAAAGAGGGCCGGTTCTGCCATATTTATGATTAAAATAACGACTATAGCTGGTCATAACCCCATGCATTAATTTTTTCATTCCACTCTTTTCAATCTGGTACAGCAACAAATGGAAATGGTTCTGCATTAGACAATACACCAATACCTCAATCGATTCGTAAAGTTTTTGGTAGTGTGCAGTTGTTCGCGTGTCGGGATTTTCTTTTACCATGTACCGTGCGAAAAGAGATAAAAAATACAGATAATCAGACTCGTCCGCAAAAACATGATGTTTGTTGGATCCTCGGGCATAGACGTGATAATAACTTTCAGGTACATTAACTTTGATCACATTTCGGCTTGGCATGCAATTACCCACCTTAATTTCTCGTTCCGAGAATGATTTAAATTTTAGGTTCTATTAAGTTTCATCTCAGTTTATTTCATATTATTTTATTTGTAAAGCAAATGAAAATAATAGCTGTTCGCTATATCGAGCGCTATCTGTTATGATGTAATAAATTGTGAGCGAAAAATTGACACCTTTACGGATTGGTAAACTCGAAGCTGAATTCCCTACTGTTTTAGGGGGTATGTCAATTGGGCTAACGACTGAAGACGCGGTTTCTACGATTGTGAACATGGGTGGATATGGAACAGTTGCGGGTGTTGGCGGGGGGCTGGAAGAGGGCATCGTAACTAGTAGAGATTTTCTTGAAAGAGGCTATGAGGTTTTGGGAGAAAAAATCCGAGAAACCCAAAAATTAAGCAAAAATAATAATATTTTGGTCAATCTGATGGTTGCAGTCACAGGATACAAAGAATCCGTCGGTGTTGCAGTGGAAAACAGAGTTGGCGGAATTGCATCTGGGGCTGGCCTACCGTTGGATTTGCCGGGGCATATTATGGAATATGCGGATAAATACGAAATCTCACCAGACGAAACGCCAGAAATGATTCCTATTGTCAGTAGCGCTAAGGCTGCCAGGGTGATTATTAACAGATGGCAAAGAAATTACGGAGAACAGTGGGAAAAAACATATGACAAGACTCTCTTACCTTCGGCTGTTATTGTCGAGACTCCAAATACTGCTGGCGGTCATTTAGGGGCAAAACTCAAAGATATTGACACATCCGAATACAGCTTGGAAACAGTCGTCCCCCAACTTGTCGAGATGATGGGTAAATACGCCCTTAATGCTGAATATAAATTACGGTACAGGGGTGACCCCGAGGTGCCGTTCGAAATTCCGGTAATTGCAGCCGGTGGCAGCTGGGATAGAGGCGACATTGACCATATGCTGGCACTAGGTGCCAAGGGTGTTCAGATGTCCACTCGCTTTATTGCAACAGATGAAATAAACGCTGCACAGGAATTCAAAACCTATCACATGGATAACCCGAACGATGACCCGATTGTGGTTATGACCAGTCCGGTTGGGATGCCAGGACGGGCTTATGATAATGAATTTGTAAGAAGAATAAGGTCAGGAGAGATAATCGATTTGGGTCCATGCGTCAATTGCTTGCAACGTTGCGAGTTTAGAGACACAAAAAAGATGTCGAGCTATTGCATCCTCAGAGCTTTACACAACGTCCGAATGGGTGATGTTGAGAGGGGTGTACTTTTCACCGGTAGCAACGGGCACAGGCTGAAGGAAGATCGTGAAACGAACAGTTCGGCGGTAAAAATTATGCAAGAGCTAACCAAAACGGCGTAAAATAGTACTTAGGGGTTAAGATTAAAAAGGACGGACCTTTTTGACACCTTAGTGTGATGTACTAAATACATCAAAGAGTTTTCTTAATAATAAATTGCTATATAAAGCGACTTCTAATGTTATATTAAGAATATGGTTAAAAGCACGAACACGTTGACGAAAAAAATTAGATTCGGAGAAGTTTGATGGGGCTTGGGTTTTCGCTGGCTATCTTGTTCGCGGAATTCTTTTCGCCACTGTTATTCAGTATAGTATTTTTGCTGTGGAGGCTTTCGTCGCGTTTTGGATATAGTCTTGTTACTTTGCGATCCCCAATGTTGTCTATCGCTGTTGCAATAGTTTATACGATTTTAATATTTATTACCTCAAGCCTATTACCATCAGGAGCTCTTTACTGGTCGACCGGCATATTGGTGCTGGTAATGGTTGCTTTGTGGGTAGTTGATTCAAGGTATTTACATAAACTTGCAAAACAGCGTAAAACAATAGTAAAAAAGTTAAATACATTCAGACAAGTTGTGAAAATTCTAGCCAGAGTATTTTTGGCAGTGGTTCTTACCCCGCTGTCACTTTTTGCAATAACAACCCTGTGGACAGTAGTTACAAACCCTATTTTTGATAAGTTAGATCAAGATAAATTCACCACCCTTGATACTCAGATGCAAGGGGTTTATCAGAATTTGAAAACAGCCTCGAATGGGGCTGATGAATGGAAGTATCGAACAGTTTGCAGTCCGAATATGTCAGGCGATTTTTCCACAGGGACATATATTTGTATAGTTTCGATATCGACTGAGAAAATCGTTACTTCTGTAGATGAGATTAACAATCTTCAGGCAAAATACTATCCGGTTGTAGATAAAAGCCAAAGTTTGAAGCAAATAACCGAATTAGACCCAGAAATGCCGTATGATTTTGGTAAAAATTTTGTTGTTAGTAGTGCAGAAAAAAACTATATCGAGGCGAAATCGGGTTTAACTTGCAATTATTCAATTTTGCTTTATCAAAATGGAGAAAGTAGAGAAATAAACTCTGATTCTTACGGTTCGAATTTGATTTCAGGAAAAGGTAATGGGATTATTAGCATTCGATGTGATGAAACTGCAAGAAGCCCCTGGTATCAACTTGTCCAAGACACAAGCATGTTGATACCAGAATAATAGGCTATCTTCGTTTTTTATATTTGATGACAGTCGCAACTATTAGTGCAGCAAATATTACGGGTAAAACAAACAAGTAAATCGGAAAGTGGTTTGAGTTGTCGGTTTGGTCTCTGTTAATGCTCGTTTTTACTTGTTTGTCTGCACTGATTTCGGTTGAGGCGCCCTTTACTTCCGGTTTTGAAATATCATTTGAAAACTTGGAAGATTTGTCGGTTTGGTTAAAGTTACCAGCAATTGTTTGATTATTCTTATCTTGTGTCGTAACTGAATCAATGGGTTTTTTAGAAGTTGGTTTGTCGGATTGTATACCTGGTTTTACGAATTCAATAACCTGGTATAGTTCGATAGGTTCACCCGAATACGACGTACCGTACAGATGAACGGTATGATAACCCTCTGTTAAATCAGCAGGAAAAGTTACGCTTGCACGTAGTGACCCATCACTGTTAGTAACAAAATCACCTAACGGTACCGGATTTGATGTTAATTCTACTTTGGCTGCCGAACTAGGGGATAAAGAATAGCTGTCCAGATCGAGTTTCTTGTCCCTATTATTGCCATTATCGCTGTTAAATACATAGTTGGCTGTTTGCTGGGTTGGGTAGCCATGGTATTTTTCGGGGACCCAATAAGTTGATGGCTCTGCAGTTTTAATTGATTCATCAGGACATATATTAGAATTGTTGGCGCAGTTACTGAAATTCAACAGATTATCGATTGAATTGTGGATTGAATCTGCCACCAGGCTATGCCCAATTGAATTTGGATGAAAACCCTCGTTTCCCAGAGTCACGAACCAATTTAACTTATTATCATCACCTAGTCGGACGTCATTCATGGCGCTTGGTGATCCACTACCGCATAAAACCTGGTTACCGAGGCTACTTGCGATGTCGATATATCTTATTCCTGCTGATTTAGCAGCATTCTCGACGACCCGGTTTAACAATATGATACTTTCGTTCATAAATGTTTTCTCGGTGTTATTTAGCACTGCATCCAGTCCAATCCCACAGCCTCTTTCCTCATCAATAATCTTGGGGTATCCAATAGCATATATCTTGGACATAGGTGAGTCATCGTTAATTTTTTTATAGGTATTAACTAATTTTTCAAAAATATTTACTATTTCGACTGCTGTTTGCTCTTTCTTTTTTGGGTCAATAGCCCAGTTACACGTTCCACTATCACTAACGCATGTCTTAAGTTTGTCCATTAACCCTGCATCGTTGCCCCCAATGCCGATTGTGATAACCTTCGAGTTGTTGTCTTTGGCAAAAAATTCTTGATGGACTCTACCTGGCATATATGTGTATTTTGCTTGGGTTTTAGCTAAAATTCGGTCCACATCACTTAGCTTCATGTACTCCTCGCCAAGGCGATTACCCTGCCCCTTATAAAGATTGTCGGTGCCTACAATATCCTCAGTCGTTGCGCCAGAGCATGCTACACTCTTCAACATCGCAGTGTCAATATTATTCAGCACAGCCAATAAATACGGATACGATCGTGTGCTAAGGTGGCATTTTTCGAATTTATCATTTGTTCCGGGCACATAATATTTATCATCGGTTTCGCCCTCGCCACTCGTATATGAATCCCCCAGTGCTAAATAATCCAGTTTTTTGCCAACATTACCAGCTGCACGTAGGGTTACTTCTCGCGATTCGTTGTCATAGGATGTGGCATAAAAATTTAATTCTCCTCCATCGTCACTAAATCTGGGTGTAAACGCCGCATAAAATCTATTGATAAAACTGCCAACGTTAATCGGGGACTTTTTGCATGGAGAGACTATTGCCGTGCCATTGCTCATATTCTCATCATCAGCCATGTCGCCGCAAACAGGGGTAATGTCATAAACCGTTAGACCTGCGTTTATACCCATAATTGCAACCTGATCCCCACTGTCACTTACCGCAATCTCAACCGTTGGGTCATATCCCGACCCATAACCGTAAGCCACGGAAGAAATTCGTTTTATTTCAAGTGTTTCAACATTCAATAATCCAATGCCACGACTCATAAGTTCAATCCCCACCCACTTGCCGTTATTAGACGCAACTATGCTGCCAATTGGCCACCCGTAACCGTAATTGTTTTTGAATACATAGTCTGGGTTTGATGAATCGAAGTTATACTTGGTCGTAAGCCCATTAACAATCCTCGATATACGTTTAGTGAAATTTTTATAGATTACAAGCGACCATTTGTAACCGTAAGTTTGGTATTGTTTAGTGACAAGTGTGTCGCTGCTGGGTAAATATATACAAGTGTTCTGATAATAACAGGGGCCGTTTAAGGTATACATTTTACTATCATAGGCAAAACCAATCACATTAATAAAACCACCCCAAGGTTGGGCCGACATAGTCCCAAACCTAACCTTGCTATCGGTCGAGTCTGTCGAAAAACAGACTTTTTTCAATTCGAATTCACCATCGATTTTTTCTAAACGATAGAGGGTAGGGCAAAGTGACGGTGTCATGTCGGTTATCGGATTAGAAGAAAACACTGTTGGGTTTTCTTTGCTCCAGGACCAAGATGGAACTTGCGATTCCGCGCCAGCAATTTTCGTAGGTAATAAAGCCAAGAACATAATTGTAGCCACGCATAAAGCCAATTTAATTGCTGATGGATGAAACATAATATTAATTATAGTACAAACTAAGCAAAAACTCAGCATAGATTTTTGTGATAATATATAACAGATGAATCCCGCTAGAAAACGGGGTTAAATAATGGAGATTGGGATGAACCCCGTTAGAGCCGTAATTGATAATTGTATATGCAAGGAATATGTTCGAAATATGCGGACGAATATTAGTAGTGTGAAATTGTTATTGGGGCTCTAACGGGGTGAAAATACTGGGAATTGAGACAAGTTGCGACGAAACTGCTGCTGCAGTTGTTGAAGACGGCAGAAAACTGCTGTCTAATGTGATTGTCTCGCAAATCGACATCCACGCGGTTTATGGAGGGGTTGTCCCCGAAGTTGCTGCGCGCAGTCATATTGAAGTCATAAATCCAGTTATCAACCAAGCGCTAACAGATGCGAATTGTACTTGGGATGATATTGACGCGATTGCAGTCACTTACGCTCCCGGCCTGATTGGTTCCCTATTAATTGGCATGCTGGCAGCCCGAACACTGGCAGTACTACACAAAAAGCCGATTTATCCGGTGCATCATGTTGAGGCACATGTTTATGCGAATTTCCTGACGGAAGTGGCAAATGGCAAATGGAATATGGAAGGTGGCAAAAGCAAGCAAATAGCAAATAGCCAAATTCCAATAGCATTTCATCCGACCCCCGAATTCCCGATGCTGGCACTGATTGTAAGCGGTGGGCATAGCCAACTGGTATTATTCCACGATCATGGCAATTACGAATTAATCGGTCAAACTTGCGACGACGCCGTTGGCGAAGCTTTTGACAAAGTAGCAAAAATTATTGGACTTCCCTATCCTGGCGGTCCATCAATTGGCAAAGCAGCACTAGTCGGCGACCCTTTGGCATATAAACTTCCAAAGGCAAAATTGGCAGGAAAATACGATTTTTCGTTTTCTGGCCTTAAAACAGCCACGCTAAGGGCTGTCCAGCGCGAAGTGGGCGTTGACTTTACTTTTCCCTCAACAGGCCTTGCAGAGCGTCTAGACGACCACAGGCGCAATGATTTTGCTGCCAGCTTCCAACGAATCGCAGTCGAGACCCTAGTTGACCAGACTGAAAAGGCGTTTCACGACTATCATCCAAAATCTGTCGTTATTGCCGGCGGAGTTGCCGCCAACCAAGAACTGCGCCGTATATTGTCCGACAGGATTCCCCTGCACATCGATTACGCGCCAATGAACCTATGCACAGACAATGCCGCCATGATTGCATCCCTGGGATATTATTTTTCACAAAAAAATGAACCAGCTGATCCCTTTGAACTAGAAGTCGAGCCCAGCATATCTATGACAAAGACAGCCTGGCACACAACATCGTAAATAGTACGATGTATTTAGCACATCACTCTAAGGTGTCAAAAAGGTCCGTCCTTTTTGTGGATAACTTTTCCTTAGTATGGATCTGTTAACGTCGAAATGGTTTTTTCAGTCGTCGAACGGTCTTTTTGGCAAGAGGCAATCCCCTATGCCAGGCACCGTATTTTGCAGATAGCGGATAATCAAAAGTTCCAGCCAAGTTTGTTTCTCCAGTTGCCCAGCCCATCTTGAAAGTCGTAACGCCACCTTCTAGCAATCCACCAAAATCATATCTGGTCAATCCCCACTCTTTACATTTGCGAATGGCGTGCCATTTTAGGGCATAATTAACGCGAAGTTCTTGACCCCGATCGTTCATTCCGCCATAAAGTTCAAGAGCCGAATCGGCACTAATTGCCAGCCAAAGGAATGCGACCGGTTCACCGTCGACATAAGACGCGAATAGTTGCGAAAAATCAGCCATTTTACTGAAAACGTCATAATAATACTGGTCATCATGCAAATCAAATTTGGCGCGTTTTGCCGTTAATTTATAGATACCCAGGCATTTATCCATATCTTCTTTGGTGCGAACTCGTTTGATTTCCATAGCTTCGGCGGACGATTTACGGATATATTGGCGCGTTTTTTTAGCCATATCGTTTAACAGTTCCGATTCGGATTTATTCAAATCCAAAAGAATAGTTTTTGATGGTAAAATATGATTTTTAGATAGTTTCCAACCCCGAGGAACGGAATAAATCTGCTCGAATGGTTCTATAGAAATCGCTACGCTGTGACGGTGGGATTTGATGTAAGTCGCCAACAATTGCAACAGATCTTCCCTATTGCCTTCGTCAACGACCGGACCGCGCGGTATATAAGCCAGTGAACGAAGTGGCCATGGTAGTTTGCGATATAATACTTGCGCAGCCCCAATTATGTTTTCGAAATCATCGTGCAAAAAAAACCGATCAGCCGACCAACCGTGGACCGACTTGGCGTCACCCCAACCCCATAATTGCAAAGGGTGTCCCCCATTTTCCAGTATATAATCGTCCCAATTCTCTTTGCTATGACATAATATTAATTTTCCCATGTCACCATTATACAACCTATTTTCAGTTAATCCGGTTGTGATATAATACTATGTGAAAACAAACATGCGAGAAAAGGTAAAAACCTAAGGGGTTTCATGGGAAAACCCTAGTTGGAGTTACGCTTTTCACGTGTGATATATTATACGAAAGTTCAATACATCCGTAATGAAATTAGCTAAAACTTACGAACCAAATCAATACGAACCAGACATCTATGCTATCTGGGAAAAAAGCGGCGCTTTCGAGCCAACAGGCAGTGGCGAGCCATACTGCGTTGTCATGCCTCCACCAAACGCTAATGGGAATTTGCATATTGGGCACGCACTGACGGTTGGATTAGAGGATATATTGGCGCGTTACTGGCGTATGAGAGGTAGGGATGTGGTCTATATTCCAGGGGCCGACCATGCAGGATTCGAGACTTGGGTTGTTTATGACAAGATACTGACCCAGCAAAACAAAAATTGTTTTGATTTTTCGCGCGAGCAACTTTACAGCCAGGTTTGGAATTTTGTCGACAAACAGCGGGGAAATATGGAGTTACAACTGCGAGCCCTGGGAGTTAGTTGCAGTTGGAAAGATTTAGTTTTCACGCTGGACAAAAAGGTGATTGATACCGTTTACGGAACGTTCAAGAAAATGTGGGAAGAAGGTTTGATTTACAGAGGTGAGCGTATGGTTAATTACAGTACCAAATACCGCACAAGTTACGCTGATATCGAGGTTAATCACAAGAATGAAAAAGGAACTTTGTGGAATATCGCCTATCCAACCTACGACAAAATCGGTGAAATCGTTGTTGCTACCTCTAGACCAGAAACAATTTTCGGTGATATGGCAATCGCAGTTCATCCAGATGACAAACGCTATAAAGATTTTGTCGGCAAACACGTACTATTGCCTCTGATGGATAAAGAAATTCCAGTAATTGCTGATGAATTTGTTGATCCTAACTTCGGTACGGGTGCTGTAAAAATTACACCGGCACATGATCCGAATGATTTTGAAATGGGACAGCGACACAATTTGTCGAGGCTGCAGGTGATTGATTTTGACGGCACTATGATAAATGTTCCGGCGCAATTTGTAGGATTAACTGTCGAGCAAGCTCGTAAAAAAACTGTCGCTGCACTCAGGGCACAAGAGTTATTAAGGGGCGAATCATCCTATGAACACATTGTGGGCTATGACTATAAAAGCGGTCTGCCAATTGAACCCTTAGTCAAAGAACAATGGTTTATAAAGATACAGCCACTGGCTCAACGCGCCAAAAAGGCGATTGAGAACGGCGAAATTACCTTTACGCCTGACGGTCGCAAAAACGACCTAATACGATACTTTGATCAGATGAAAGACTGGAATTTGTCGCGTCAAATCCCATGGGGGATTCCGATTCCAGCTTTTCAAAACGTCAATGACCCCAATGATTGGATATATAACGAAGATGTCGACGAAAAAACCATTTCGGTTGAAGGCAAAATATATCGTCGCGAAGAAGACACGTTTGACACTTGGTTTTCAAGTGGTCAATGGCCATTTATCACAACAGACTATCTGACGAATGGAAAATTGGCTAGGTATTACCCTAACAATGTTATGGAAACAGGAGTTGATATTTTGTACGCCTGGGTTGCCCGAATGATTATGCTGGGGCTGTATGCGACAGATAAGGTTCCGTTTAAACACGTTTATTTGCATGGTTTAATATTGGACGAAATCGGCAAAAAAATGAGCAAAAGCAAGGGGAACGTCGTTAACCCAATCGAAGCCCTGACAGAATACGGATCAGACGCTTTGCGTTTGGGATTGATAGCCAACCGCAGCGCCGGTCAAAACCAGGCTTTTGGTATCGGCAGAGTCTTGGCTGGGCGAAATTTTTGCAACAAATTATGGAACATTGCACGTTTTACGGAGAACAAATTAGGGGATGGGTACAAAAACAAAGCTCCGGAACCTAAAACTTTGTCAGACCATTGGATTATTCGCGAGCTTTCAAATGCAATAACCGGCATTCAGTCTCAGATTGAAAGTTTTCGTTTTGCCGAAGCCAGCGATACGATGTATCACGCAATCTGGGACAGCGTAGCCGATTGGTATATCGAAGCATCCAAGCAGCAAGATAATTCAGCAATGCTGGCTTGGGTCCTAGACGCGTCACTTAAAATCGCACACCCATTTGCTCCGTTTGTCACTGAGACCATTTGGCAAACCCTGACTTGGCATAATAATCTGTTAATTACGACGAAATGGCCGGAAGTTGTTGCTTTTGACGAAATTGCCGCCGCTGAATTTGGCCGATTGAAGCATCTTATTACTGAGGCAAGATTTGTGATAAGCGAGCTACCGGGGAATGAACGCTACAGCTTGCTGTATCAAAACGACAGTCTGATTGCCGATAATGCCGATTTGGTTAAGCGATTGGCGAAGTTAAAGGACGTCACGGTCGTAGATCAGGCTAGAGGGTTACGATTAGCGAACAGCGGTAGGGAAGCATGGCTGGATATCTCGGCCAAGACTCTTGGTGAACATCAGGCCAACCTGGAAGTTCGACTGGCCGAAGCTCAAACCCTGATAAAGACGCTAAAAACCAGACTAGACAATGATGATTACATTGCCAAGGCCCCAGCCGAGCTAGTCGAAGAGACCAAAACTCAATTAGAACAAAAACAGGCGCTAGTTGAACGCCTGATTAAAGAACTTGAAATTATAAAATAACACTTACAAATCACCGTCATTGCCGAAACTTTGACCCAAAATTCGACCTTGAGCGATATGTTCGTCATCGTCACTTTTTTTAGATTGAGCGGCAGGTAATTGCGAGGTTACACTAGATGTAGTACCGGTAAACCAATTTGTGTCAATGTTCGGCGTAGTGGTGGCGGGCTCTCTAATAACACTCTCAGCCAAATACGAAACATTGTTGGATGCATTCGCGACTATTACGTCAACTGCGTGCCCGACCTTGAAGTCGCTGACAAACCAGCCGAATAACACTAGTAGTGAGATAGTGAAGGTTAGTGGTGTAGTGAGTGGTGGTTGCATATTTTTTGTTTTAATTAGTTATACAATATACAATATAGCATAAGCTTTGTATAATGTCAAGAATAGGGTTTATTATTTATTCGTGATGAAGGGGTTGCCACTGGCGATTTCTTGGGCGCGATACAGTTGTTCGGTTAGAATCAAGCGGACCAATTGATGCGGAAAGACCAGTTTTGAAAGAGACAAAATAGAATCAGCACGCTTTATGATTGTATCGTCAACTCAGTAAGCCCCTCCGATAACAATCACGATTCGGCGAGATAATTCCAGATTTGACAATAATTTAGCAGAAAGTTCGAGAGAATGAATAGATTGGCCGTGCTCGTCCGGTAGTATCACATTTTCAATAGATCTGCCATTTTTTCAAGTGCAGAGTTGTCTGGTTTAGTATTCATATCAGGCTGTTTTTTCAGATCATTACCATGATAAATTGGTACCAGGTGGACGTGGCAGTGGGGGACTCCAAAACCTTCGACGACAACACCAACTCGTGGTGAGCCGATTACTTTGTGGATGTGAGTACCGATTTTTCTGACGGATTTCCATAAATAATCGTATTCGTCGTCATTTAAATCCCAGATATGGTCAACTTGAATTTTGGGAACGACCAGCGTGTGACCTGGGTTTTGTGGATGCATGTCTAAAAATGCAATTACTCGATCATCTTCGTAGATCTTAAAAGCAGGGATTTCACCGTTAATAATTTTTGTAAATATTGATGGTTGTTGCATGGTTATATTGTAACTGACATGCTCTGTAAATTAAAATTGAACGACTAAATAATCGTTCAGATATTACAAGTTTTGTCGTTTTTTTGTGTAAGAAGGACTCCCATGAGGGTTTGGCGGGTGAGAACCAATTTAGGCTCGTCAAACCCGCCAAACCCCATCGAACACGGTAGTCGTGAGTTGCGAGTCTACGCGGTAGATACGGGTTGTTCGATCATGGCGATGCTGTCGCGCACGATTGCGCCGAACTGCTTTGCCAACATGTCGTATGTGACACGAACGACGCGAATCTCTGCCCCGAACCCGTTACGTGTGAAGGCCATAGGCAGATACATGTCCACGCCGTTGTTGCTCAAGCTCGCTTCTTCGTAGATGCGATCGATGATCTGGTCGTTAACCAGATCGTTGAGCAGGTCAATCTGACCCATGTCGGTCAGACTAAGAGCGAAAAACGCAACTCTGTCACAAATCTCGCCATCGTCTCGCCAGTCTATCAGATAGAACTCCAATTATCCTCCTTAGTTAGATCCCAGGTGTCATGTTATTGCGCGTACTTACTTTTCCGCACTTGGTACTCCATGAACTCATCGAGAAGACCTTGAACGATGGTCACGAAATCGGGCTCCAGCATGACGAACGCGTCGTTAAGGACGCGTATCTCGGCTCCATTCTCCAATGGGATAGGAGCCATCGGCAGATAGCGCTTGCTGGGGTCAGCTTGCTCGGCTTCGTTCAGGGTCTGCAGAACTTTGACCACAACCCTTTGTGTGAACCTTTCGATTTGGCTCGTGTTGAGCTGATTGTCGACTCGAAACGTTACCTCGTCTCGATCTTCCCCGTTCTTTCGCAAATGCACCAGGACATATTCCAATGAGTCCTCCTTACGAATTGTGAAACGCCAACCATTGGTCAGCGTTCAGATGCTACCATCGAGGATACCTCAGATAGTTACGCATATTATAGCATATTTATACTAATTACTCAATATTTTACGGGTTTCTTTTCGCCCTTTCAGGGCTCATCAGTTTGAATACACATTCAAAGAAGAGAGGTTGTAAGGAGAGTTCCCGTGAGGCTTGGCGGGCGAATCCCGTTTTGTGCGGTTTGTCAAACCCGCCAAGCCTCGACCCAGTGCGAATCAGTCCAGTTCGTCGCCGACCACGGAGTGTATGCAACTCCAGACGATACGCTCGAACAGTGGGCTCAGCAAAGCATACATATCCGACTTCACATAGAAGTCGTTGCCCCAATCGTTGCTGCTTGGAGGCAGAGATGCGACCTGAGGGAGGTTCTGTTCGTTGGGGCCATCATGCTTTGCGAGCTTGATGAATTCCTCCAACTTGTTTCCGATCGCATCTGTGATGTCGGATGCCCGTAGAAGTTCCCGTGGGTTCTTTTTGGTTGTGACGGTTACGGGGACCCTTGTTTGGATGTCGGCCCCTATGTCAATTAGTTTGTACTCCATGGCTTTTCCCTTCAGTCACGTTTTTTGACGTAGGCCTTGATAGAGCTTGTGACAATGTCACTGGATATATCAATAGCCGATAAGACGTTGTTGCTGACTCCGAAATAGATATTGCCGTCACGCAGAATGCTGTCAGGGTTCTTAATGACCACAGCGTTAGGCTGGACACTAAGAGTCTGACAGATGTACTGCGCAAGGTACTTTGGGAACATACTGTCCCTGTCGAGACCCTTCAGGTCGTACCCGTCCTCGTACCCGTCGGGCACAAAAACGTGTATTGCCTTTGCGATTTCGCCGATACCTATGTCAACAGGCTCGCCCCAGAACGTAATGTTCACTAGCTCTCCTTACATAGTTTGTGAAACGCCGACCGATGGCCAGCGCTGTAATGCTCTATCGAGTCGAACTCAGATAGTTAGTATATTGTACAATTATAATGGGATAATTACAATGGCGGAGGAGGGGAGATTCGAACTCCCGGTCCCGATTTCTCGAGACACTGCTTTTCGAGAGCAGCGCCTTCAACCACTCGGCCACTCCTCCATATAATTAGTCTACGATTTATTTTAACAGAATACGTCGACATGTTCATGCCTGATGGTATATGTTAAAATCTCATTAACATACAAGTGATGGGGGGCACGATCTAACACAAACTTATGGAAAACGTACTGGCAATATTCCTAAATTATCTAATAATACTTGGATTCATTTTAGCTTTTGCAGCTCCGTTCTATTATCTGTATAAAAGGAAAAGTCATGGATCGATTAGGGTACACGGTATAAATCGAGAGATTGAATCGTTTTTTAATAACAAAAATACGAATTATCTGGTTTTTTTCTGGGCGATGGGCGAAGCACTTATTTGGTTCGTGATACCGGAATTATTACTGATATTAATTATATTTATGCGCACTCGCCGCAGACGCGAACTAATAATCTATGATATTTTTGGTACAGTTGCTGGTACCGTTTTAGCGTTCGTTATAAATTTGCCGGCTCATTTGATAGAAAAATTACCTTTTGTTCAGCCAGCTATGGTTCAACAAGTCGCATTTTGGTTTGACAACAGCGGCATATTTGCGCTGGTTCAACAGCCCTTTTCAGGAATACCATATAAAATATTTGCCTATTTGGCGCCGAACTATCACATTCTAATAATCGTGTTCATTATTGCCGCCGTCGTGGTTCGTGTCGCACGGTATTGTATCCTTTATGTATTGGCTAACAAATTATATCCAGTCTTTCATAGATTCGTTTATCACAATTACATACTGTTATTCTTGATAGCGGTATTTATCTTCTCGGTATCACTGTTGCAAGTTTACAATGCTTTTGACCACGCAAATAGTAATGGCGTCGGAGGCCAAAACACAATGCTTATTCGTGACACCAAAACTGGATAATATATGATCAAATTGAATATTGAATCACAAGTAAAACTGAATAACGATACACAGATGCCATTATTAGGATTCGGTACTTATCAGATACCAGATGGTGAAACCACTTATAATTCGGTCCTACATGCATTGAAAGTGGGTTACAGACACATCGACACGGCTAAATTTTACAGAAACGAGGTTTCGGTTGGCAGGGCCATTCGTGACAGTGGAATCCCGCGTTCAGAAATTTTTGTTACGACGAAACTGTGGCCAACAGATGCACTAAATATTGAAAAGACCTTTGCTAAAAGTTTAAAAAAATTGGATATTGGATATATTGATTTATACCTGATTCATTGGCCCGCACCGGGTTTGGTCAAAAAAACCTGGCTACGTCTGGAAAAAATATATAAAAACAGTGATACGGTTAAAGCAATCGGGGTTAGCAACCACACCATAGGCCAAATAAAAAGTATTCTCAGCATCGCCACAATCAAACCAGTCGTTAACCAAATTAAATGTTCGCCTTATAATTACAACCCGAAAATGTATGAATTTTGTCAAAAAAACGATATTGTTATGGAAGCCTATAGTCCGCTGACGAGGGGTAATATGTTAGGTGATGATAAACTATCAACTATTGCCGAAAAATATAGTAAATCACCTGCGCAAATATTGTTGCGCTGGTGCATTCAAAAAGGAATTGTAACAATACCGAAATCCGTCCACGAAAACCGAATTGTTGAAAACACTGATATTTTTGATTTTGAAATTAGTGACAATGACATCAGAAAGTTAGATAATTTTTCAAAAAAGTAGATTTGGTACACCCGACAGGATTCGGTCACCTCTGGCGACCCCGAAAAAACATCTTTGAAAACCAGTTTTCAAGAGTTTGTTTCCTTGCGACCCGCCGACGTGGCGGGTCTCACCTCCAACCTTCTACGAAGGTCGACAGTATTCAAATACTTAACAACTTTACCAATAAAATAAACCCATTCAAAATGAGTTTATTTTATTGGTACACCCGACAGGATTTGAACCTACGACCTTCGGCTCCGCAAGCCGACGCTCTATCCAGCTGAGCTACGGGTGCAAAACATAGGGCCACACGTAAACGCGCAGCCCTACACTTCATGTAACTAGAAGGTGCTTTCTGTCACAATATTGCGACGAACATAAAATATTGTAACACAATCCATCGACTGGTGATAGAAATTTAGTAGCTAGAGACGTAGTTTGCGAACGATCGTATCAATTGCATCGAGTTTCATGTCTTGCATAGGTAATCTAGAGCCTAAAATATCAACGATTTTCTCACCGGCTTCTTCCGGAAAATAGACAGATACGCCGACAGCAAACCTTTTAACTGGAATCAATAGAATTGAGTGCTGGCCTTGGTCTCGAATCAACCCGAATGCCTTAAACTCACTGAAATGATAAAGTTTTTCACCGATATATAAACCCTGATCGCCACTTAAAGTGTAGTCAATTAACCGAGCCGGACGATGTGAATAAAGTATTATAACCGCTGCCATAACTACCACAAGGATTGAAAATGTAAATTCTTTTAACAAGAAAATGTCTCCAGCAATCAGTGCCAGCGCAACAATTATTAGCGCTACAAACCATAAACCCCCCCTGTCCGAATCAATCGTTTCGTTTGCACTCCAATGAACAGGCTCGGCGGTTGCTGGTTGTTGGGGCGTTGCCAGCGGTTCGGTCGGCGTGGCAGGCGCCGGCGCTACCTCGGCTTCGGTTGCACTTGGAGTATACATCTCGGTCGGCACGTCCGAATTAGGAGTAGGTTCCTGAGGTTCTGGTTGCATAATTTTAGTATAGCATAAGGGGAGTTACTTCAAATCCGGGCCAAGCTATTTAAGAAGCATTATCCCCAACACCGCTAAAACGGCGGCGGCAAATTTACGCGGTAAATAGTCACGTTCATGCAGGAATATGGCCGCCAGAATCACTACCAAAATCGAGTATGTCGGCGTAAGGGATGCAATCTGTGCGGCGTTCCGGCCAATCTGATAAGCGTAATATACAGTTACTGCCGCAACGCTGTAAATAGCCGCCGACAGCAAAAATCCTACCACAGATTCTTTCTCGAATAGACGTGATGCTTGTTTTGCCTGCTTGCCAAGGTATGCCAAGGTTAACATACCCGGAACGAAAAAAGCCAGAAAAGTATATGTCCACAAATCAAATGTACGTAGTATATAGGCGTCGTTCGCAAAAGCTATGCCAAAAGCTACGGCACATCCCAGTGCCCAGAACTCGCCTTCGCTTAATTTGAAAGTTATTCGTTTTTTAAATGTAACCAAGATGACAGCCAAAACAATTAATGCCAACCCAACCACCTCATATATCTTGAAAATTTCACCCAGACATAATACGGCGACGGTTACTGTTACAAGCGTGCTCACTTGAAATAAAACCGTGAATTCTGATGCGTCAATCCTCTTGATTGATTGAAATTTTGCAACATTACCTAGCCCGTACAAGATAGGCATCAGTAACAGGTTCAGCCAAATCGGCGCTAGATTTGGGATGCGAAAACCTGTAAACAAAACAATAATGCCAATCATCAAGCCAATCGCAATCTGAAAGACAGCCGAAAAAACAATCGGATTTATTTTGTCTTTGCGTATTATCAACTTTTGCAGTAGTGCCGACACCGCAGAAGCAACAATGCTAATTGCAACGAATATTTGCCAGGACATTTCAGTATTTGATTATATAGTAAAAAAAACATTAGGGACTAGAAGATATTCCGATTAATTCAAATTAGAATTAAGTCCGCCATGTGTGAACGGAAATCCATAGACTTTTTTAAAAATCATTTGAAAATCCTCCTCCGTAAGCCCAGGTTTTATCGATTTTATCAATTCAAGTAGTTTTTCCTTGCCGAATTTATCCAAAAGCATTTTTACCATAAAACTACCCGGTAGGTACACGTGGCCGTCGAAATTTCTGAAATATTTAACAGCGGCAAATTTATCTTCTTCAGACTTTAATACTTGTCCGCCCCGCCCATCGATGTAAAATGCCAGCCCCTCGTTCAGCCAGGCTGGCTTCATCTCGCTGTTTGTTAATTTTGCATAAAATAAGTGAGCTAGCTCGTGCTTAACACGCTTTGGGTGGCTATCGCTTTTATGTATGCCTTCTGTTGACTCTTCGAGTTTGTCAGGATGAATTGTCACTATTTTATTGCCGTTTGCCCAGCCAGCCATCCAATTTTCAGAACCTTGTCTGTTTGTCAGTTTGTTGAATTCTTCTCTTGAATTTGCAACCACCATTTCGTACTGCGGAGCTTTTGTTTCAAAAAAATCTTCGAGATTTTTGACGATTTTTGGTAAATCCACATCCATGATTGGGATTATACCAAAAAGGGGGATGAGAGGGGAGATATCGCTTGTTCCTTCGCTTATCGAAGATTCGGCGAAGTGCAGCGCAGAAAAATGTGTTTACATATTTTTCAAGCAAGCGGAGAAGCGAAGTAAAACGGAGCGCTACTCCCGCATTTTTGTGATTTATCACAAAAATCAGCGCGGAGTTTGAATTACCCTTTCACCGCAGGTAATAAAATAACCCGACCTTCTGGTCGGGATGTTTTATTTATTTGGCGGAGGAGGGGAGATTCGAACTCCCGCTCCAGGTCTCCCCAGACTAACGATTTAGCAAACCGTCCCCTTCAACCACTTGGGTACTCCTCC
>JAYSMZ010000011.1:0-40839 GCA_043724245.1 bacterium | reverse complement strand
GGTTACGTGAAGGTCTGCAAAACCTTTTAAGTGGGTTCGACTCCCACACGTGCCTCCATCCTACTTTGCCAAGGCTTCGTAGGATATATATCATCCTTGAAGAATCACTTTGCGAAAAGTAGGATGGCGCTCCATAGCTTTAGCGACGGAGAGCTGATATAATACATTTGTTAACAATTTATGCGCAGATGGTGGAATGGTATACACGAGAGACTTAAAATCTCTTGGCTTTACAGCCTTGTGGGTTCGAGTCCCACTCCGCGCACCATAAAGAATAGCCCTTTAGGGCTGTTTTTTATGGTGCGCAAATGGCGACTCGAAACCACAAGGATAGCCTAGGGGTGAAGACTGCCAGTGGCAGTCTGCAAGGCCGGAAGCCGGATGACGAACGTCACCGACTGAGGCGGGGTCGACCGCGATTTCAAAGAAATCGACGGGTGACTAGGACACCAGGCTGTCCGGCTTAACAGATAAGGTCTCATCGTCTAACGGTTAGGACACCAGGTTTTCATCCTGGCAACCCGGGTTCGATTCCCGGTGAGATCACCAAAGTAAAAAGCCCATCATCCCGATGGGCTTTTTACTTTGGCGCCTCCCGCGGGATCGAACCCGGGTGTACGTTGCATGCAACGTACGAACCCGGAGTTCGTGAAGCGACAGGAGTAAAAATTAGCTTGCTCATTTTTACGACTGAGCGGAAATAGGGAGCAAAGCGACCGCCTGAACGGTGAAATCAATATCTGTGACCGATTCCTGGCATAGCGTCGAAGCGTTGGATCGGTGAGATCACCAAATTACTTGTTTGTTTGCATTCCTATCTGGAAAAGCATTTGCCGACAGTCCTGAACTTGATTCTGTGCAGTGTCAACAGTAGGTTGATCTGTACTATTATCAACTATATATTGATACTGTTTTTCTGCTGTTTGGTATAGCGCTTTTGCCTGAGTGTATTTTTTATCAGTAAAAGCATCAAATGCCAATGACTTTATATGATCAGCCGCTGGTTTATCAGATTCGGCAAGCGTTTGGTTCTTGGTGTTTGTAGTGCTAATTTCATTATAAATATAACCAGATCCAATTATGACGGCTGCAACAACAAAGGCGGCCACGAGAGTGATAGCAAGTTTCTTTTTATTTTGAAAATGCTTGTCTAATTTTTTGCTTAATTTTTTCTTTTTTACCATATCTTTACTCCTTATTTTTTTGCTTATGCTTAGATAAATTATAGTACTTATAATAGTAAATACAAGCTATGCCATGATTGAAAATAATTTTAAGGGTTATGGGGGAGGCTGGCCGAAGCCGCGCCTCCCCCTAGTTAACGGAGGTGTAGTTCATGCTCTTAAGGTGTTTGAGGTCGTAGAACTCGAGAGTTAAGATTCCGGTTAGCCTGGGGTTCGGTTCGCTTGAAAAGTTGAGGATTTGATAGGTATAGACCGTTCCTCGACTAATTCCGTCAAGCCCCGATGCTCCACCAGTACCGCAATCAACTAGACTCACCGTACCTACTGTCTTATGGCCGACTGTATGATCGTGTCCATAGACTACGGTTACGTTTCGCTTATCGGTCTGAGCGAGGCCGACAATACCATCGGCTTGAGAGAGATCGTGTACCACGACCAGGTTGGCGGGGTTTTCATTATTGTACCATGTCCCAGCCAACGCCTCAGAACTGTCCAGTAATTGCTGCGGTGTTGCTACCATCGAGTCGTTGTACGCCGTAGGGTCACTTTGACCGATGATGCGCACTCCACCGATGTTTTTCTCCTGGTTTCCGAGCAACTCGTAGCCTATTTGAGTGAAAGCTTTCATAGCAGATGAGCTTTCATGGTTGCCACCGATATAGAACACCGGCACAGTGCCGACGCTTAATGAATCGTCGAACAAATGTGATTCCCACGAAGAACCACCAGTTGTGATGTCCCCAGCCAGGATAACAGCCGAAACACCGTCAGAGGCAACCAGCTGGTTGATTATTTGCATTCCGACGACGTTGTCGTGGATATCACTTGCAACCAGGATTTGGGTCCCTGTCTGGTCAGAACTACTCGAAGCCAGACTATTCATCTCGTCATTGAGTATCACAGCGCCTTCGACGAAAGTCTGAAGAAGGTTCTTCTTCAGGTTGTAACCGCCGGTAACGTGTTCTACGTATGGGAGCGCCTTCGATATATCTTGGGCAATCTCACCTGTGTAACTGATGTCAGGGGTCCTATCCAGCGAGATGTATGATATTCCTATCAACACCAAAGCTGGAGAAACGAAACAAATTACGCCCCACTTGGCGAATCTCTTCTTGGACCAGTTCTGGCTGCCATAGCTTGTCGCTATCCCTGCAGAAAGTCCGATTAATGCGACAATCAGGATTCTAGACAGCAGGAATATGTAAAAAGCATTTGAGGCATCGTACTTGAACTTCTTGACACTATTTCTCACGGTGTCTGGAAGATCTTGTCCGGTCGTAATGTCTCTGTTAAAGACAAGGTTCATCTTGAGGTTGATCGGGATGGCGTGAGTGCGGAAGTTCACAGATCCTACTGGACCCAACGAGAACTGCACGTAGCCACCGCTAGTCGAGCCGGTTGAGAGTGAATACGACAAGTTTCCTTGTCGCACCGGAAACTGCATCGGCATGACGAGCATTATACACATCGCGCCGCCAAACAGAAACGTAAACAACAGGAGTCCGCCATTGGCCAAGGCTTTCTTGTTAGCCTTGGCTCGGGCTGGAACGCCCCGCAGCCTGGTCAGGGCCGCCTTTAGTCTGCGTTTTGCGAAACTCAGCATGCCCTCACCACCTTTGATGTTAAAGAACGTTTTCCTTCCTATTAACCAATACCTATTGAATAGGTACGCAACATATTAGTCAAGCATGCAAATTGTTATTTAAGAATATGAAACTGACAAAAACCAGTACTATTTAAGTTGTACACATCGGCTTACTGGACGCTTGAAAGCAAATAGGGTAAACTTGAATTGATAAACATAAACGATTTATAACAGATGGCGAGCGACAAAAAACTCATTATAGCTAATTGGAAGATGAACCTCGATATGCACGAGGCAAGTTTGTATTTGCATAAATTATCGAAAAAAGTCAAAGTACATCGAAGCATCGAGGTCGTATTAGCACCGACGTCTTTAACACTTCAATCACTAAGTCTGCAAGTAAATCTGAAACAATTTAAACTGGCAGCGCAAAATTTTTATTGGCGGGATTCCGGTCCATACACCGGCGAGGTATCCGCTACACAATTGCGCGGAGTTGTACAGTACGCTTTAGTTGGCCACTCCGAACGACGTCATGTTTTTAATGAAAACGATAAAGATGTACGCAACAAGGTTGCAGCGGCAATCCGTAATAATATTCGACCGGTGTTATGTATAGGTGAAACAGCTTGGGAACATGCTAATAACGAAACCAAAGACGTTATTCACGATCAATTAGCGGGAGGCTTAGCTAATATCACCAGTGAAGAACTTGAAAAAATTGTCATTGCGTATGAACCAGTCTGGGCAATTAGTGCGGGCCAGGGTTCTACGCCAGTCAATGTTTCACCCGACAAGGTTACTGTTGCATTTAATGCAATTCGAGGTCAAATCAAGCACCTATACGGGCAAAAGGCGGCAGAATCTGTTCAAGTACTTTATGGTGGCAGTGTAACGGGGGATAGTGTGGCAGACTATTTATCACTTCCGGGAGTTGACGGATTACTAGTCGGCTGGGCCAGCTTAAACGCTAATACATTTAATGAAATATTAGAAAAAGCGCATAAAATCGCCTTAGTGACAAAAAACGATTAAGGGTGGGATAGATGAAAGATATTGATTTTGATGAAATAGACCGAGCGGTAAATTCAGTCGGTTCGAACAAATCTGTAGCGAATGAAAAACCAGTCGATGCCTCGATCGAACCAAATAAACTCGAATCATCAAAACTAGCATCTGAACCATCAGTCGCACTTGCCGGACGTCGAAGTAGCGGACAGTTTATGGATGTCGTCCATCCTTCATCGAATATGCGTCGGGCGCCTATCAAGACGCCGGAACGTCCTAATAATCAAAATGTTACACCAAGCATTCCTCCAACACCTGATGTTGCTACGCCTAAACCGACAGAAATAGAGCTACCAACACCAACCATACCAAACAGAGGCTGGGCTGATTCAAAAAGTGATAACAAAGATGCGGATATTGATAAAATCTCCGATGATATTTCAAGTGAACTTGACCACAAATCAGACGAATTGTCAGATACGCCGTTTATTTCAGGGACCAAGGTTGAAAAACGACCGCTTGGAGCGTTCTCTATTGATGTACCAAGTCCTGAAATTGAACCGGACACAGATGTTCAAAACCTAGACGAAAATAAAGACGACTCACTTCCAGACGAACTACAAGATAAGTTATTGTCAATCGAGTCAAATGAAAGCAAACCTGAAGTAGAGCCACGGAAAGAGATAACAAAACCTATTGAAAAACCCGAAACACCAACCGTCGAAAGAAAACCAGCGGTTGCAACCTCCATAACTCAGCAATACGAGGAAAAACCAAGTACGGGTGACAGAGAAAGCGGTCCGATTTACGACACAAATGCATACCACAAGCCATTAATGTCGCCAGCAAAAAAGAAATCAAGCTGGAAAATAATTATATGGATATTGGGCATACTTATCATTGGAGTTGGTGCCGGAGTCTTGGCGTACTATTTTGTTCGACCAATACTGTAATCTAATCTTTTAGGCTATAATAGATACTAATGGACTTACTTGATGGGCTGAATACGGCGCAAGTTAAAGCGGTGCAGATAACATCTGGACCGCTTCTTATTCTAGCTGGCGCCGGTAGTGGTAAAACAAAAACACTTACACATAGGATTGCGTATCTTATTTCAAACGAAAAAATAACTCCATGCGATATTTTGGCAGTGACTTTTACGAATAAAGCCGCCAAGGAGATGCGCGAAAGACTAGGGGTTTTGTTAGATCAAAACAGTGCCAGTCGAGGATTTATGCCATGGATGGGGACTTTCCATGGAATTTGCGTACGCATGTTAAGGATTGATGGTGAATTAATCGGAATTCCGAAAAATTTCGTGATTTACGACGAAGATGACAGGCGAGGGCTGATTAAACAAGTTATGAAACGTTTGTCCATAAGCGATAACGAAATGAAGTCTCGTTCAGTCAGTTCCGCCATATCTAGCGCCAAAAACGAGATGACTAATCCGGAAATGTATCTGGCTACTGCCCAAGTTCCTTATCAAAAAAATGTTGCAAAAATCTATAAAAAATACGAAGAACTGCGTAAAAATGCTGGCGCACTGGACTTTGATGATTTGTTGTTGGAAGTAGTCCATTTACTTCGTGAGAACTCAGATATTCGGACTAAATGGCAGGATAAATTTAAACACATTTTAATCGACGAATACCAAGACACGAATGCGGCGCAATACAATATTATTAAACAGTTAGTTAACGAAAAACGAAATATTTGCGTGGTAGGGGACGACTGGCAATCGATTTATAGCTGGCGCGGTGCTGATTTTACAAATATTTTGAATTTTGAACGTGATTTTAAGGGGACGGCGGTTATCAAACTGGAACAGAACTATCGTAGTACAGGTAATATTTTAGATGCTGCAAGTAATGTGATTGCCAAGAATGTGAAACGAACCGACAAAAAACTTTGGACTAAAACTGGTCCAGGTGCGCCCGTCCTAGTGCACGAACTATATGACGAAGCCGAAGAGGCGAATCTGGTGGCCGAAAGAATTTCATCGCATGTAACAATTGGAGCCCGAAAATATGGTGATTTTGCTGTCTTGTACCGTACAAATGCTCAAAGCTATACGTTAGAGCGGGCTTTTTTGCGTTTTCGTGTTCCCTACCAGATTATTGGCGGTGTTAGGTTTTATGATCGCAAGGAAATCAAGGATGTTATTGCATATTTGCGATTAATTTATCAATCACAAGATAGGATGAGTTTCAGCCGGATTGCAAACGTTCCAGTCCGAAGCGTTGGTACAATGAGTTTAGAAAAGTTTTTACAATGGCAGTCGGGAAGTAATATGGATATAATTACCGCCTTAGAAAACGTTGACCAGACAAGTACAATTACCGCCAAGGCTAAATCGTCCCTATCGACACTGGGAAAAAAACTCAGGTTATTGCAAGCAGATGTGCAAACCGCAACGCCTAAAGAGCTGATTGAACGAATGCTGGAGTTGGTCGGATATCGCGAATATATTGCCGACGGTAGTCCGGCAGCCGAGGAGCGCGAAGCAAATATCGGTGCACTTTTGTCTGATGCCCAAAGTTTTGTAACTTTACCCGACTTTCTAGAAGAAGTTGCTTTGATGTCTAGTGCCGATACGAGTAGCCATGGACAAAAAGTTACATTAATGACACTTCATGCCGCCAAAGGACTAGAATTTCCAGTCGTTTTTATTGTTGGGATGGAGGAAGGAATTTTACCTCATGCCAGAGTATACGAAGCCGGTCCTGATGAACTTGAGGAAGAACGCCGTTTGGCATACGTCGGCATGACCAGAGCACGCGAAGAACTACACCTGACCTATGCCGGTAGTCGTATGCAGTTCGGTCAACGAGGATATAATCCAATGTCAAGGTTTATATCTGATATGGGAGACCAAGTAGCTTTGTCAACTCCGGTTGCACCAAAATTCGATTCCAATCAGGAATTTTACAGTGATGAAGTGTTCACGGTCGGGGAAAACGTTCGTTCGGCAACTTTCGGATGTGGACAAATCATCGAAGTTGACGGGATGGCGATGACGATAAAATTTGACGATGGCCGTACAAAAAAACTAAACGCCGAATACGCCCGCTTGGAAAAAATCTAGTCTATTTTGATATTATAAAATAAAAGTCTCGTTTAGAAGGTCCGTCCTTCTAAAAGTTAGTGGTTGAGGTAGATTTTTGGTATAATTAACTAATACCTGTTGAGGTATATTAAGAATTGATGAATATTTTGAAAAATAAGTCTATAACACCTATCGTCGCGCTAATAACTGCGCTTATTTTTTTGGTATTCGCTGCAGTTTTTACTATTACTGGCACAACTTACGCCCAAGATAGCGGTGGTTCGCAAAATTCCCACCTGATTACAATTCATGACCGTGGTAACACAAAAGTAGTTTTAACGAAAGCTACGACTATTGGAAGCGCCATTGCAGACGCAGGTATACCAATTGATAAAAAAGACATGGTCGAGCCGGACGTAAATCAAAAGCTTATTGCCACGAACTATCAGGTTAATATTTATCGAGCTAGGCCTGTTTTGGTGATTGATGGAAAAATTCGACAAAAAATCATCACTCCGTTTCAAACTCCTCTACAAATAGCGAATAGTGCTGGGATTGTGGTTTATCCCGAGGATATAACAATAATTGATCGCGTTGACGAACTGGTTAGCGGGGCTGGCTTACGGATGACAATCAAGCGTGCAACGCCATTCGAATTCACACTGTATGGAAAAACTTCAACAGTTAGGACTCAAGCAACAACTGTAGGTGGAATGTTATCTGAAAAAGGTATTATACTTACAAAAGACGACCGTGTAATACCTGCAAAGGATTCCAAAATCGTCTTCGGTTTACCAGTAAAAGTTTGGCGCGAAGGTAAACAGACAATTACTACCGAAGAACCGGTTAATTTTGAAGTCGAAAAAATTCAAGACGCCGATAGACCTGTTGGTTATCGAGAAATTAAAACTCCAGGCGTACAAGGTTTACGCAATGTGACTTATGAAATAATTGTTCAGGATGGTAGCGAAATATCTAGGAAAGAGATTGCTAGTTTGATTATCAAGCAGTCGCAAAAACAAGTCGAAATCGTAGGAGCAAAACCAACATTCGATGGTGATTTTGGTGCAGCACTGGCAAAACTTCGAGCGTGTGAATCGGGCGGTAATTATGCTAATAAAAATAATCCAACATATCGCGGTGCGTATCAATATAGTTACAGTACTTGGGCAAATAAATATGGTATATATGACCCGGCAAACGCCACTCCCGCTCAACAGGATCAAGCAGCCCGAGACACATATGTTCGTCGTGGTTGGCAGCCATGGCCAAATTGTGGTGCAGGTCTACCGGATATTTATCGCTAATGTCGGTTCAAAATAAATCTTTGGGTCAAAATTGGCTTCGAGATCGAGAGGTTTTGTCAAAAATTGCTGATTATGCTGAAATTGGACGAAATGATACGGTACTAGAAATTGGTCCGGGTTTGGGAACCTTAACGAGTGAACTTTTACGACGAGCAGAGAAGGTGACTGCTGTTGAATTTGATGATGATCTGGCACGCAAACTGCCAGCACAATTTCCTGGCAAGAATCTTGAAGTTGTATCTGGTGATATTTTAAAATTCGATTTATCAAACTTACCATCCGGTTATAAAGTTGTGGCTAATATCCCCTACTACATTACCAATAAAATTATTCAAATATTAATGACAGCTAAAAATAAACCCGAAACGACCGTGCTGCTGGTCCAAAAAGAGGTCGCGCAGCGATTAGCGGCCAAGCCTGGTAAAATGAGTATCTTGTCAATAAGTGCCCAGATTTTTTCCGATGTAACACTGGGAGACGTAGTTCCAGCTGAATTATTTACACCTATTCCAAAAGTTGATAGTCAAATAGTAATCTTAAAAACCCGAAAAACCTCGTTAATTACCGAATCCAGAGAGTCTGATTTTTTCAAGGTTGTAAAAGCTGGATTTTCATCAAAACGTAAAAAACTTCGTAGTAGTCTAGCTGGTGGATTGAAACTTCCCAAAGACGAAATCGAAGCAATTTTATGCAAAGCATCCATCGATTCTAATGCCCGCGCCGAAGCACTGGATTTATCAGATTGGGTCCAGTTAAGTCGTGTTGTTGCACTATATTGCTAATGCTATACTAACCATATGAAAAAGCGTATTTTTCGCTCAAAGTCTACCAATCACCAATCACCAATCACTAATACAGGGTTTAGTATCGTTGAGTTGATAATCGTCATCGTTGTTATAGCAATTGTCTCTGTGATAGGTTTAACGAGGTTTAACGAGGAAATAAATAATTCAAGAGCGGATTCTCTACGGTCAGGATTAAGCAATGCTTCAAAACAACTAAATGTTGACCAGATACGCAACAGTGCGGGCGATTTTCCGCCAACCCTGGCCGCTGCAAATAGTGGAGCTGGTATTAATTTTAGCTCAAATACGACAGTATCATATAATGTTGACAACAATGCAAATCCAAAAACATTTTGCTTGAGTGTAACGCAAAATAGTCAAAGCTATTTCATTACTCAGGACACTATCCCAATACCAGGTCCTTGTCGCCCGATTTTATATCTAGATGCTGGCATAGCTTCGTCATATTCAGGATCAGGGACTGAGTGGAAAGATGTTAGCGGGTATGGTAATAATGGGATCACATGCAATAATATCGATGTCCCCACACAATATACATTCAGTAATTTAAATGGTGGTGCTTTGTTATTTAATGCTAATAGCTCTACAAACATTCCTTCGACTCCAGCTCTTAACTTTACTAATGACGGGAGCTTTTCAATCTCTGTTTGGATAAAGCCCGACACCGTAGCATCCGGTTGGATACGGGGTATTATCGTTCAGGAAGCTTACTTAATAAGTGGTTATAGACTTGGAATTGTAAATGGTGGAAAACCACAGTTCTGGACCACGCAAAGTGGGGGAACGCTATCGATGACTTCTGCTACCCAAAGTCTTGCCGTCAACCGATGGGCAAATGTTACTATTACGTATAATAATCAACAGGCATATATGTACATAAATGGAGCACAGGCGGCGAGTGCAACAGGAACATATTTTGCTGGTGATAATAGTGTGATTGTGCGCGTAGGTTCAAACGTAGTAGAGTATTATAGCGGTCTGATGGGTGTAGTTAGTGTATATGATCGTGAACTAACAAGCACAGAGGCAAAAAATATTTTTGAAACAACTCGGAGTCGTTTTGGAGTGTAGGCATGTTAGGCTTAGCTAAACTATCATCCAATCTGTTACAATAATACCTAAGTTATGGAAAAAAAATTATACATCACGACCGCAATTCCCTATGTGAATACGCCACCTCATATCGGTAACGCCCTAGATTATTTGCTGGCGGATATTTGGACACGCTATCAAAAACAAAACGGTCGTGAAGTTCGTTTTCAGGTTGGCACAGATGAACACGGTAATAAAATTGCCGCCAAAGCTGTTGAAGCCGGAGTCGATCCGCAAAACTATGTTGATAAAATGTGTGTTAATTTCGAAGCCCTAATGAAAAAAGTCGGTGCCAGCTACACTGATTTTATTCGTACAACCGACCCGAAACATATCGAGGCCGTCCAAGTTATATGGCAAAAACTTCAGCAGTATATTTACAAAGGTAATTATGAGGGTTGGTATTGTGTAGGTTGTGAATCATTTGTTTCTGACAAAGAAGCGACTGAAAACGGTGGCGTATGCCCCGATCATAACCAACCATATACTCATCTAAGTGAAGAAAACTATTATTTCAAAGCCAGCGCTTTTAGTGACGCGGTTCGCGAGGCAATCAACAGCGGCGAAATGCAAATCGTACCTGATTTTCGTAAAAAAGAATTTTTGGAGCTTATGAAAGACGGCCTGCAAGACGTCAGTATTTCCAGGCCACGTAAAAACCTCAGTTGGGGTGTGCCCGTTCCGAACGACCCAAACAACATTATGTATGTTTGGATGGATGCGCTGTTGAATTATATTACCGTTTTGGGTTATCCGAACAACCCGGCATGGTCAGAATTTTGGCCGGCTGAAGTAGAGGTTTTAGGCAAAGATATCATGCGTTTTCACGCCGGGCTTTGGCCGGCAATGTTATTAGGTTTGGGGCTGCCTTTGCCCAAAAAACTATTAGTACATGGGTTTGTTAATGTTGGTGGCGCCAAGATGAGTAAAAGTGTCGGGAATATTGTCGACCCTAACCAGATTATTGATGGATACGGAGTCGATGCTTTTCGATATTTCTTTTCTCGGCACATTCCAACACTTGATGACGGTGATTTTACTTGGGAGAAGTTCGAAAACGCCTATAATACCGAGCTGGCGAACGATTTAGGCAACCTGGTCTCGCGAATTGCCAGCATGGTCACTCGTTATCAGGCCGGTGTTATTGGTGTAGTAAATCATGGTGAACACGATATGAGTGTCTATCACGAGACTATGGATTCACTGGAATTCAATAAAGCAATCGATGACGTCTGGGCTATGGTGCGTAGTTTGAACCAATACATTGAAAGCGTAAAACCATGGGTAATTGCCAAGCAAATCGGAATAAACCCAGAAGCAGCCCCTCATCTTTCAGAAGTGTTAACCTATTCTGTTGGTTCAATTTTGCAAATTGCAGATTTGTTGATACCATTCTTGCCGGACACAGCCGACAAAATCCATAAAATTTTCGAGACAGGTACAATAGTCGCGCTTGACGGAGTCTTATTCCCAAAAATTTATAACCATACAGAAAGTCCGAACACACCTAATAAATAGCTTATGTTGGTTGATACACATTGCCACATACACGAATCTGATTTCCCTTTGAATACGGAAGAAGTCATCGACCGAGCTCAAAAAGCTGGGGTTATGCAAATGATTTGCGTTGGAACGAATCTAAAAGATTCAAAATTGGCAATGGATTTAGCCATAAAACACGACAGCGTATTTGCCTCAGTTGGGGTACATCCGCACTATGCTGATAAAGATTTAGATAAGTTTTTTGATTTTGTTAAATCAAAAACTTTTAATAATAAAATCATAGCAATCGGGGAAATTGGTCTGGATTACCACTATCCGAACGATCCGTCTTGTCAAGACCAAATAAAAATATTAAAACAACAAATAGAGTTGGCGCTTGACCACAACTTGCCGATTATTTTTCATGTTCGTGAAGCTTATGATGATTTTTGGAAAGTCCTGGACAGCATCAAATCCGACAAACCGATTTGCGGCGTTTTGCATAGTTTTACAGATACGATTGAAAATATGCGCGAAGGTTTAAGACGCGGTCTATATATCAGCATAAACGGCATTAGTACGTTTACGCACGACAAATTGCAAAAAGAAATGTTTGATTCAATCCCTCTTGACAAATTACTACTTGAAACAGATGCGCCTTGGTTGACACCTTACCCATTACGTGGCAAAATAAAAGTAAACGAACCAGCATTTGTAAAAGAAATTGCCGAACATAACAGCAAAACACGAAATGTCTCTTTTAAAGAAATCGCGGACATTACAACCTCGAATGCCTCCAGGTTGTTTTATTTATAAATTACATAGCGACTTTATCTCATCTGCAAGGGATCTGCTCAAGCAAAAAAGCTGCTAAAACGATATAATTAAAGATGATATGAAATACCAGACGATATATCTAGATCATGCCGCCGCTACGCCAATAGACAAGCGGGTTTTAACTGCGATGCAGCCGTATTTCATCGATAATTTTTATAATCCGTCCAGCCCTTATATGCCAGCAGTAATAGTCAGGCGAGAATACGAAGAAGCCAAGCATCGCTTGGCGATTCAAATTGGGGCAAAGCCAGCTGAAATTATTATTACGGCCGGCGCGACCGAATCGATTAATCTTGCCCTAGGCTGTACCTATGGGCATATGGTTACTGATACAATCGAGCATGATTCAGTCTTGGCATGCGCCAAAATGCATGATCATACCATAGTCGACGTCGATAAAAACGGCATGGTCTCCGCTGATTCCATCAGAGAGGCAATCAGACCAAATACCGAATTGGTTAGCGTCGCTTTGGCAAATAACGAGCTTGGCACGATTCAGCCGATACGTGAAATTGCTTCTGTAATAAAAACCGAAAGACAACGCCGGTTGTCGACAAGTGATAATACTCCGATTAATCTACACTGCGACGCTTCACAGGGTGTCGGACAATTAGACGTCAATGTTGCCAGGTTGGGTGTTGACATGATGACATTGAACGCCAGCAAGATATATGGGCCAAAACAGACCGGTTTGTTGTGGATTGCCAGTGGGGTCAAGCTTTTGCCGCAGATTTTGGGCGGTGGTCAAGAACAAGGTATGCGCAGTGGAACCGAAAACGTTGCCGACACAATTGGTTTCGCCAGGGCTCTGGAATTGGTCGGCGAACATCGAAAGTACGAATCCAAACGTCTAGCCAAATTGCGCGATGGTTTGCAAAAAACACTTACGGACGAATTCAAAAATGCTGTTATATCTGGCCACAAAAAACACCGGCTGTCGGGGCACTTGCACGTTTCATTTTTCGGCTTGGATGGCGAACGGTTAATTTTCCTTCTGGAAAAACGCGGGGTATTAGTCGCAACCGGCAGTGCTTGTGCCGCAAATAAAGGGGCTAGGTCACATGTTTTGACAGCTATTGGGTTAAATTCTGAAGTGGTTGATGGTAGTATTAGGATTTCTATGGGGCATCTTTCAACACCAGAAAATACCGAAACTGCTGGTAAAATCATTGTTGAAGAGATAAAAAAAGAGTATCGGCGGGTAGGCTTATGAAAAAATGGTTAATTATTGGACTTATTTTATTAATTATATTCATTGTTGGGATTAGTTTTTATTTACAACCGAATGATTTAAGTGGTTGTGGCGAAAAACCTAGAACAACTGGCAAATGCCAACCTGTCGATGCGATAGTTGCAATCAGCGGTGGTGATACTCGTGCACGAGCCAGTTGGGCGATTGGTTTATATAAAAATGGTTGGTCAAAAACTATGATTTTCTCTGGCGCTGCTCAGGACAAGTCGGGTCCAAGCAACGCGGCGGTTATGAAACAACTCGCGATTTCGGCTGGAGTTCCTAGTGAAAGTATTTATATTGACGAATATGCTGCAACTACCGGTCAAAACGCCAAAGATTCACAAACGATTTTTGCTCAACACAACATAAAACGGGTTATTTTGGTTACTTCTGCTTATCACCAGCGCCGTGCTAGTTTGGAATTTAATAAACGAGCAAAAGGTGTAGTCATCTTGGATAGTCCAGCAGGGAACGACAAAGACTGGTCATTTTGGTGGTTTTTGACATTTCGAGGTTGGTGGTTAGTCGGTGGTGAAACTGTAAAAATAATAATCTTTTATCTAACGGGCTTATGGTCGTAAATAAAAGAATTTATGTTGGGATGAGTGGTGGCGTTGATTCGTCGCTGGCGGCGGCACTTTTAGTCGAACAAGGCTATGAAGTTACCGGTGTTTATATGAAGAATTGGACGGTAGATTTGCCTGGTATGAAATGCCCATGGGCCGAAGATTTGGCCGACGCCAAACGTGTCGCCGTACAGCTCGGCATTGATTTCAAGGTGTTTGATTTTGAAAATCAGTACAAACACAAAGTAGTCGATTATATGATTTCCGAATATAAAAAAGGCCGCACGCCTAACCCGGATATCATGTGCAATCAAGAAGTAAAATTCAAACTATTTTTAGAGGCAGCTATCGAAGACGGCGCTGACATGATAGCAACCGGACATTACGCCAGGGTGGCTAATGGAATATGGAATATGGATTATAGCGAATCACAAAAAGGCATTGGGCCAAATTCCAATAGCAAAATTCCAATAGCCAAATTAATGCAAGCAGTTGATAAAAACAAAGACCAGACCTATTTTCTATATCGCGTCACCGGCGAAGCACTGTCGAAAACATTATTTCCGGTTGGCGAATACACAAAACCTCAGGTACGAAAGATGGCGGACGAGCGCGGTCTAACAACTGCGGTAAAAAAAGATTCACAGGGTATTTGCTTTATCGGACAAATTGGTATTCGTGATTTTCTAAGTTTGTACATTGACGCAAAACCAGGCGATATTATCGATAAAAAATCCGGAAAAGTTTTGGGACATCACGATGGCGCGATATTTTATACGTTTGGGCAGCGTCACGGAATGGATTTGGGTGGCGGCATGCCGTATTACGTCGTCGGCAAAAGTATAGACAAAAACGAGGTCTATGTCACGACGGATCTAAATGACGATACCTTATGGAGAAAAATCATTAATTTGACCGATTTACACTGGATTAATAGGGCTCCAGCGGATGGGAAGTATCAAATACGAGTTAGGCATCGTGCACCCCTTGTAGAGGCTGTATTAACGTCAAACGACGACAACACGGTTGATTTAGCCTTGAAACACCCGGAACGCGCAATCGCCCCTGGTCAATCCGTCGTTATTTATGACGGCGACACCTGCCTTGGTGGCGGAATTATCATCTAAACCAAAAAACCTCAGTTCCTTCTTTTTTGTTGTAAATTTATCATCAGCCTAAGGTGTCGAAAAGGACGGACCTTTTTACGCCAACCGGCTTACTGGCTGACAGTTAAAAATAATGGTAGAATTAACAGATATGAATCCTCAGCAAATACGAAGCGAATATTTGAAATTTTTTTCGCAACGCAACCACGCAATAATTAACCGTGCCAAATTGGTTCCAGGCAATGACCCGACAACATTGTTTACCGGTAGTGGCATGCAACCATTACTACCTTATCTTTTAGGTGCACCGCATCCGGATGGCGTACGGCTAACGAATAGTCAGCCATGTTTTCGTGCTCAGGATATCGAAGATGTCGGGGATAACCGTCACACGACATTTTTTGAGATGTTGGGCAATTGGAGCCTTGGTGATTATTTCAAAGAACAGCAAATTCGTTGGTTTTTTGAATTTTTAACAGAAATCATAGGTCTTGATCCAAACAGACTTTACGTCAGTGCATTTATTGGCGATGAAGCTTATGGAATTCCTCGTGACAACGAAGTGGCGGACATTTGGCAAAAAGTTTTTAAAGAAAAAGGCATCGAAGCAAAAATTGTCGAAATTGGTAGTCAATCAGACGGAAATATGCGTGGAGTAAAACCGGACGAGCGTATTTTCTTTTACGACGACAAGGAAAACTGGTGGTCGCGCGGGGGTAGTTTGGACAAAACTCCAGTTGGTGATCCATGCGGACCGGACAGTGAAGTTTTTTATGATTTCGGATCGCAAAACCATATTGAAAGTTTTGGTAAAGCTCATCCGGCCGGTGATAGTGGAAGATTTGTCGAAATCGGTAACCAAGTTTTCATACAATATCGTCGATTAGAAGACGGTGGCTTTGAACAGCTTGCTTGCAAAAACGTTGATTTTGGCGGGGGACTGGAACGAATCTCGGCAGCGGCGATTGATAGCCCTGATATGTTTAAAACCAGTTTGTTCTGGCCGATTATCGAAAAGTTGCAGAAATTAAGTGGTAAAAACTATGAGAATCACCGAGAAAGTATGCAAATAATTGCTGATCATTTGCGAGGCGCGACGTTCCTAGCAGTTGATGGTGTTGTGCCAAGCAATAAAGAGCAGGGCTATGTAATGCGCAGGTTTTTGCGCCGAGCAATCCGTTATTCTTTTGAGCTTGGCATCGAACAGAACTTTTTGACCGAAATTGTGCCAGTAATAGCGGATTTGTACGCCGATGATTATCCAGAAGTGAAAGCCAAACGTGAAGAAGTTATTTTATTGCTAGCAAAGGAAGAAAAAGTATTTAGACAGACCTTGAGGCGTGGTGAGAATGAACTCCATAAGATTTTTGCCAGAATTATAAACGAAAATGAGAAGGAGTTATCTACCCAATCAACAAACGCGATATTGGGAGTTGAGATGGGAAGCAAATTGCTAACGGGCGATGATGTTTTCAAGATGTACGACACATTCGGTTATCCAATTGAACTTACTCTCGAAGCAGCTTTTCGTGATCCTCAAATTCCGATTTTTGACCCGCAAGAAATTACATCCTCTTTTAACATCAAGATGGCCGAACAAAGAGCCCGTAGTCAAACAGCTGCCAAGGGAACATTTAAGGGTGGCCTGACTGGCGACAGCTTGATGCATAAAAAATACCACTCGGCTGCTCATCTGATGGGACAGGCGCTCCGCGATGTTTTAGGTCAAGACGTTGCGCAAAAAGGCGCCAATATTACCGACGAACGTCTGCGTTTTGACTTCTCTTGGCCTGAAAAAGTAAATCCCGAACAAATCAAGCAAATCGAAGATATTATTAACGAACAAATCGCCAAAGACCTAAAAGTCACCTTTGCCGAATATCCTTTGGCCGAAGCCCGCGCCATGGGTGCATTCGGCGAATTCGGTGATAAATACGGCGAAAAAGTCAAAGTCTACAAAATGGGGTTTGAAAACGAAAAGCCATACAGTCTGGAAATTTGCGGTGGACCACATGTTGACCGCACTGGGCAACTTGGCGAGGGTGGTAAAAAATTCAAGATAATCAAAGAAGAATCCTCATCTGCCGGTGTCCGTCGCATAAAAGCTATTCTGGGTTAATTCACTGTGAGCACAAGCGCCATTGGTATATAATGGTATGTAACTATGGTATTCAAAAAACTGAAAAACATGCGAAAAGAGAACGCGTCGGATGACTATATTGTTGCGTTGGATATTGGGACTGAATATGTCAAAGCATTAGTCGCCAGGTTGGACGGCGAAGAGCTAAATATTGTCGGTGTTGGACGCACTCACCAGCAAATCAGTGACATGCATTCCGGTGCAATTGCTGATATTTCCGGAGTCGTTAGAAATTGTGAGGATGCACTGGCAGATGCTGAAGACCAAGCGGGACTTCAGGCTAAAAACGTGGTAATCGGGATTGCTGGTGAACTTGTTAAAGGTGTCACAAATACGATTCGATATCGTCGGCCGCAACCCGACCGACCACTGGATACGTCTGAAATGGAATTTATTATTGAAAAAGTCCAGGAACGTGCTCAAAACAAAGCCCAAAAACAAATTGCGCTAGAAACTGGCAACGAAGATGTTGAAATCAAACTAGTAAATAGTGCACTTGTCAGTATTCATATTGATGGATATAAAGTCAGTAACCCTATCGGTTTTCAGGGACATGACGTGGCGGTTCAGATTTACACAGCTTTTGCACCGATGGTTCATATTGGAGCACTAGAGCGAGTTGCCGATGAATTATCTCTAGAGCTGCTGGCGGTTGCCGCCGAACCATTTGCTGTTAGTCGCAGTGTTCTGGGAAATGATGCCAACAGTAATTTTACAGCCATATTGGCCGATGTTGGAGGGGGTACTACTGATATTGCCGTTGTTGATGACGGTGGAGTCGAAGGTACGAAAATGTTTGGTATCGGCGGACGCAGCTTTACACGTACAATTGCTAGCGAGATGAATATATCATATGATGATGCAGAAAAATTAAAAGTAAACATTGAAAGTGATAAGATAAAACCAGCAGTAGTTGCAGAAGTTAACAAAGCTATCGATAAATCATTGGAAGTTTGGATATCAGGGGTAGAATTGGCTCTATCAGAATTTGATTCAGCCGATCATTTACCTAACCGTATCTTGCTTTGCGGTGGTGGTTCCAGCTTAACTAGGTTAGTTGATGCCTTGCAAAAACAAGATTGGCACAAAGATTTGCCATTTACGAAAAAACCAACCATTCATCATATTCATCCCACGGATGTTGCCGGGATCAATGATTTGACCGAACTTGCGAATGACCACACGTACATCACAGCCATGGGCCTTTTGCGGGTTGGCTATGATACAATTGTTGGCGGTGACGAAGGTGGCACTATGAAGGAAAAGTTAAACAAGATTCTGAGAATTTGACATGAATAAAGATATAATTTACATCGACACCGAAGACGATATTACGGCAATCATTGGAAAAATAAAAAAAGCCAATGAAAAGATTGTCGCGTTGGTACCTCCAAAGCGGACCGGGGTTTTGCAAAGTGCCGTAAATTTGCGGTTGTTGGCGCGTATGGCCAAAAAGGAAGGTAAAGAACTAGCTTTAATTTCAGGCAATAAGGCGTTAATCGCACTTTCAGCCGCAGCCAAAATTCCTGTTGCTAAAAACCTGCAAAGTAAACCGGAAATTGCCGAAATTGCTGCCCTGGAAGTTGACGATGGCGAAGATGTAATTGACGGTTCGAATTTACCGGTCGGCGATTTAGTTAAAATTGCCAACAAAAAGCCAAGTGACGACATCGCAAAAGACCTTGGCTCGATTGATATTGATGATGAAAAAACGGGATACGTGCCTCCATCCGCGCTAGGCCCTGACGATAAAAAACCCGCTAAAATTGCCAAACCTAAAAATGGCGTTAAAATACCGAATTTTTCCAAGTTTAGGAAAAAACTATTCCTAGGGATTGGTGCTGGGGTATTATTAATTATATTTTTGATTTGGGCAATTTGGTTCGCACCATCGGCAAAAGTAATCATTACAGCCAAAACACAATCCGCACCAGTAAGTCAGACACTGAACCTAGGTGGAGCGACACCAACAAATATTAATACGAATACCATTCAAACTGTTACCAAACAGATCAAAAAAGACGTCAGTGTTGATTTTACGGCAACTGGAAGCAAGGTGGTCGGCACTAGCTCTAAGGGTAATGTGGTTTTTAGAAATTGTGAATCACTTACTTCTAAAATAATCGCATCGGGGACCACCGTCACTTCAAATGGGCTGAATTATACTACGCAAGCTTCGGTTACCGTACCTGCCGCTTCGGGTGATATCGGCGGATGTACTGCTGCTGGGGTTTCAACTCCGGTTGCCATTATGGCTTCAGATATTGGAAGCGATTATAATACCGCTAACGGAACAATTTTTTCTGTTGCAAATCATGCCAATGGTTCCGGTGTGTATTTAAGAGCAGTTGCAACAACTGAAATTACAGGCGGAGAAAGTCATCAAGCAACGGTTGTTACTGCAGCTGATGTTCAAAAAGCTAAACAGACCCTAGTCGATCAGACCAGTGTTGATATCAAGAAACAACTTACCGGTCAATTTACAAGCGGCGAGAAAATAATTACAGATAGTTTTAAGGCCGATCACGCCGATGCCACATCAATTCCCGCGATTGATGCCGAAGCAACTGGCGGCAAGGCAAAATTAACTTCTACCACCACCTTTTCAATGTCCGCAATCGCAAAATCTGAATTAGTAGCCTTCCTTCGAAATGCGATAACGAAACAAATGGACAGCAGTAAAAACCAACGCATTTATGACGATGGCTACAGCAAAGTTACCCTATCGGGATATCAAAGTGGCGATAATGGGTCATCAACAGTAAACATCGCAACAACAGGACAATTTGGACCTAATATTGATAAAGAGGCTATCAAAGACCAGGTCAAAGGCAAGAATTTTGGTGATGCCCAATCACTCCTGAGTAGCATAAACAATGTTGATAATGTTGACATTAAATTTCCTTATTTCTGGGTCACTACAATCCCAAATGACTCTAACAAGATAACGGTCGAGTTCCAAATTTCAAATGCCTAGGTCAACAACTGCAATCTGTTTGGATATTGGCGAAAAACGCATTGGTGTGGCCGTTGGGGATAGCGATGTTCGTATTGCTGTGCCTTTTGATACTATCGAGGTTGACGGTGGTGAAATTGAGGCAATTGCAGAGATTTTATTAAAAGAAAAAGCCGATGTTTTAGTAATTGGTTATCCTCGTAATCAATCCGGTGAACCGACAGCTCAATCAAAATTTGTCGAGAAATTCGCAGCAAAACTGTCTGACATTGCTGCGAATATTGTTTTTCAAGATGAGTCGCTGACCAGTGTTATCGCCGAACAACAACTGGCTGCCTATAACCGCCCTTATAAAAAAGCAGATGTTGATGCCCAAGCGGCAGCAATAATTCTGCAAGATTATCTGGAGGCGAATTATGCATGAAAACAAACCAACAAAACCCGCCATCAACCACAAACAACAGCCCATAAACGGTCAGCCAAGTGGGCTGAAAATACCCAAAAACACAGTTTTGCATAAAAACTGGGGTCTTATAATTAGTCTAACAACGTTAGCTTTGATAATAATTTCTATCATGATAGGGTATATCTGGTTTCAAATCCAACTTTCGCCTGTCGGTGGTGATAAACATCAATACGTTAAAATAAAGATTACTGAAAAAAGTACTTCCAGTCAGATAGGCCAGCAGCTGCAAGATAAAAAAATTATCCGTAGCGCACTAGTCTTTGATGTTTACGTCAGACTTTCCGATAAGGGCAGTAAACTACAGGCCGGGAATTATCGCTTGTCCCCAGCCGATTCTACGGCGCAGATTATCGAACATTTCACCAAAGGATCCGTCGATAAGTATGAAATAATGTTTTACCCAGGCGCAACACTGGTAGATAATTCAGATAAATCAGTCAAACAAGACGTAACCAGCGTGCTTAAAAAAGCCGGCTACAACGAAACAGAAATAACTGAGGGGCTTAGTGATACATATGACACAACTAGCGACAAGTTATTATTTGCAGGTAAACCAGAGGGCGCTGACCTAGAGGGGTATATATATGGGGATACTTACTTGATTGATGATGGCGCAACGGTACACGATATCTTACAGCGAGCATTAGATCGATTTTACGCCGTTATCAAAGAAGAAAATTTGGTTGCCAGGTTCAATGCTCGTAAATTGAATTTATTCCAAGGGATTACTTTGGCATCAATTATTCAGCGTGAAGCTAGTTCTGCCAAGGACCAAGGGCAAGTTGCTCAGGTTTTTTATTCAAGACTCGATACTGGCATAATGCTAGGATCTGACGTTACGTATCAGTATATTGCCGACAAAACCGGGGTTGCTAGGAACCCTAATCTTGACTCACCCTATAACACTCGTCGTTTTGCAGGATTACCGCCAGGACCGATTGCATCACCGGGGCTATCAGCGCTTCAGGCCGTGGCAACGCCTAGCAGCGGTGATTATCTATTCTTCCTTGCCGGAGATGATGGGGTGATGTATTATGCCCGCACCAGTGCCGAACACGATGCTAACATAGCCGAACACTGCAAAATCAACTGTAGCATGCCATAAATTGACATAAATAGCAAGGGTTGATATACTAACTAACAGCACATTTGTGGTTTAGACTACTGGTGCAGTTTATTTTTATAGACTGCGGGTGGGTAACCCTGGATCATAAATGGGCCTACCAATAAATGTCGTACGGGCGCAAAATCTAGAACTAATATTATTTAATATAAAGGTCGAAGGTGCCCCGTTCTTAGCGAGAAGATAAGACAAAGTAGGGTAGACGTCACTGTAGTAATGCAGTTCGGCGGGAGATTGAAAATTCGTAATCCGATCAAGTTGAGATTATCTCAAAGATCTAATAACGCCAATAAACAGCTAACCCAGACAAAAACTCGTCGAAGGACGAAGAGATTGCTAAAACCGTCTGCAATTGCTGTCTATGTTGGTATTTTTGCTGTTATTGTAGCTATCGTATTTATCGGTTATAACGAACCGAAAGCCACTTCGACGTTGGCAAATGCAAATACTGTTACTTCACCGACTAATCAAATTGACCAAACTTCGGTTGACAATGTAGTTGCAACTAATGTTGCGGCAAATGTTGCGGCTGCGGCTAATTTGCCGATTGCTACATCTGTTTCTAATATGGCGGTGTCGGCTCAGGCAAAAAGCCAATTTTTGCAATCCGACAGTCAAGGCCAAGGGACGACTAAGCCGCAACTTGTTGGATCAGATACTTCTACGAAACGAGCAGTTACCAGCTATACAGTTAAAGCTGGGGATACTGTTGGCACGGTGGCAGCACAGTTCGGTATTTCAAGCGATACAATCAAATGGGCTAATAACCTAACAAGTGATGCTCTAGTTGTTGGTTCTCAACTTAGAATCCTACCAGTTGATGGCGTTCTTTACTCTGTCAAGTCTGGCGATACGATTGATTCGATTGCAACAAAATATGGGGTCGACAAGACACGTTTGATATTATATAACGATCTTGACGTCAGTGGTTTACAACCTAATACCAGTATTATTCTGCCAAGTGCGGTACTACCGGGGAATGAACGCCCCGGTTATATTGCACCGGTAAATTATTACGCTTTTACTGGTACAGGATTCGGTGGTCGTACGTGGCATATTGCCAATGGCACATATTACGGCCGGGATAGTAAATATGCCTTTGGAAACTGTACGCTTTACTCATATAACCGCAGGAAAGCCCTGGGCTTGCCCGTAGGTGATCACTGGGGTAATGCCGGTTCTTGGGCGCCAATGGCCGCATCTGAAGGTTACGTCGTAAATCATTCGCCTGGAGTTGGTTCTATAATGGCCGACTATGGTCACGTTGCTATTGTTGAATCACTATTGCCAAACGGTGATATAAGTATCAGTGAAATGAACGCTTATGTATCTGGTGGCGGATATAATATTGTTTCTGGTCGTATAGTTATTTCCGGAAACGTCGGACAATACTGGTACATTCATTAGGGTTTGGCTATTGGAATTTTGCTATTAGCTATTAGCTTAAGATAATTGTTCCTGCCATATTCCATTAGCAACATTCTAATAGCTAGATTGTATAAATTCATCATTAATAAATTGTTATTCGCCTCTGTTAATTATGAGTTGGGTATGTTACAATAAGCTGATATGTTTGTCGATACCGCCAAAGTATTTATCAGCGCAGGAAAAGGCGGCGACGGAGCCGTCAATTTTCGCCATGAAATTTATGTCGAAAAGGGCGGACCGGATGGGGGTGACGGTGGCAAGGGTGGCGATGTTATTTTTGTGGCATCTAGTGGGTTAAACACCCTGATTGATTTTCGATACAAACCAGAACTGAGGGCAAAACCAGGTGGTAACGGTACAAAACGTGACCGTCACGGTGCTGATGGTGAAGCACTGGAGGTGAAAGTTCCAGTAGGGACAATCGTCCGAAAAAAAGATGAAATTATCGCAGATCTTGTGCAGGACGGGCAAAAAATTGTGATCGCGAAGGGTGGCGATGGTGGATTCGGTAATGCTCACTTTAAATCTTCAGTCCGTCAAACTCCTCGAATTGCTGAAAAAGGCGAAAACGGTGAAACGTTCGAAGCTACGCTGGAACTTAAACTTTTGGCTGATGTTGGGTTGATCGGTTTTCCCAATGTTGGAAAATCGACATTTTTGTCAGTTGTCAGTAATGCTAGGCCTGAAATAGCGGATTATGATTTTACGACTCTGACGCCGAATTTAGGTGTTACAGACATAGATAACACTAGCATTTTGATTGCGGACATCCCTGGGCTGATTGAGGGAGCCAGTGAAGGCAAGGGGTTGGGCGATGCTTTCTTACGCCATGTTGAGCGTACGACGGTGCTGCTGCACCTTATAGATGCCTATACTGACGATATAGCTGGTGCATACCAGACAATTCGCTCTGAACTTGCAAATTACAAGGTTAACTTAAGTAGTAGACCAGAAATTATTGCTTTGACAAAAATAGACGGTCTAGATGACGATATTGTTCAAATGCAAATTGATGCTGTAAAAGAAGTAGCGGGCGAGACACAGGTTTTTGCAATATCTTCGGTAGCTCATAAAGGGCTGAAGGAACTTTTACGAGCTCTTCGTCAAAAAGTTTTGCTATCAAGGGAAACAGCCGAAGTAACAGATGAAAAGAATGAAGAGATTGAAACAATATCACTTGGTCCAGCAAAAACCGCCGACGCTTGGGGTGTACAACAGATTGAAGATGAAGAAAACGGCAATATTGTTTTCAAGGTTACGGGCGAAAAAGTCGAAAAATTCGCCAGACGAACCGATTTTGGGAATTTTGAGGGTGTAAACCGCCTGCGTGATATATTGAAAAAACTTGGGGTTTCTCATGAACTACATCGTCAGGGGGCCGAAGGCGACAGCATTATTCAAATCGGCGACAATAAATTCACTTTTTTAGAACAATAAAAATCACAAAGACATATTATAAAATAAAACCCTCTTTTAGAAGGTCCGTCCTTCTAAAAGTTGCGTTTTTCGTGCCATCAAGATTATACTAAAGCCATAAATAGGACTAGTTGTGCAAAAATGAAAAAATTAAGTCGTCGTCATAAAAATTCAATACGCTCATCGGGATTTACCATACTAGAGCTGATTGTCGTAATAGTTATAATTGGGATTCTAGCGTCAGTTATGATAGCCACATATATTGGGACGGTGCCCAGTTCACGTGACGTAAGCGTCCAATCGGATATCGATACAATGGATGCACTCCAAACAAATTACGGCACAAAAAATAGCGTAGCTGGCAAGGCGTACTATTCCCCTAGTGGCTATGATGCGTCTTTAGAGTTTAGACCAAGTGGTGGCAACATTCTCGACGTGGTTATTAATTCAACAGACTACTGTATTCGAGGTTATAACACTGGTGGAACGAAAAATTCAATTTGGAACGCTTTTACGAAAGAGTCTAGTGCTGGGGTTTGTGCCCAACTTGGTCCTTCGACCACAGCAATAGCCGCCTCTTCAAACGCGCCTTTAAGTCCTGTTGCTGATTGGTTGTCTGTCACCCAGGGTGATCACTACGGGAATTTCTTTAATCTGGTTGGTAATAACTGGGCAACGGTAACACGTGCAAGCACAAAAACAATTTTTGATCCGTCAACCCAAAAAATCTACGATGTGCCGGCAAATTATCTAGGCATAAATCCACGCTCTGATGGCAATAACGGAAACGAGGCCACGATTGAATCGTCAAGTACAAATTACGTACTACAGAGTAGTTTTGAAAATACTATGAGCGGCTGGAATTATCAATATGTAGCAAACGGGTCGGCAATGTCTTCGTCGGAAAAATCAGTCTACGGTAGCTATTCCTTAAAGATAACGAGAACCCAAGCTGTCACTGAGGCAAACGTCTTCAACAGTCTTTCTGGTTTAACGCCCAGTACAACATATTCATACTCTGTTTATGCCTGGGCTTCTCAACCTAATTCCGCCTGTATATTTACATTTCTTGCTACTACCGATACTCCACGAACATGTCATAGTGGGGACTCTACTTGGCAAAGGCTAACTGGAACTTTTGTTTCAAGTGCAACAGGTACGGTACAGCTAAGGTTAGGTGACACTGGACCTGGACCGATTGCCTCTGCCTATTATGACGCTGTTCAGGTTCAGGCAGGTTCGTATACTTCCTCATATATTCCAACAACAACTTCAGCGGGTAACAGAAGCGCTGACATCGTGACAACTCCTGGTACTGTTTCGAGTTTTAACGCTGGTACCGTATTTGCTGTCCTAGCTAAACCAGTTACTACCAACAGGGGAATTTACACTTTCGGTGTTGACAGCAGCAACAACATTGCTTTATATGCACCTACGACGGCGGCTATTCAAGCTAGGATGCTTATAGCGGGAGTCAGTACGTACAGTGCTAGTAAAAGCGGTTTGACTACCTATAATACTGCCGCCTGGAGATGGGGTCCCTCTGGTATTAATACTTCAGTCAACAGCGTGATTGGTACTTGGGGGGCGATAACTCTTCCGGCTGGCTCTCCAACCACGACCTATTTGGGTGCACTTTACGGGAGTGCTCAACTTGGAGCTCCAATTCAACGTTTTGTTGTCTATTCGTCTGCACTGTCTGATAGCGATGTCACCGCAGTTATAAATGACATAAAAGACGGTCCATAGAGCCATAGTATATAATTAATCTAAATGACCAAAACTTTCTTTTTTTACGACTTGGAAACCAGTGGGTTAAGTGGACGTGATGACCGCATTATGCAATTCGCCGGTATCCGTACCGATATGAATTTAAAACAAATTGGATATCCGATTAACGAATTCGTTAAACTAAATGACGATACTTTACCCAGCCCAGAAGCCGTGATGGTTACGGGAATTACTCCACAACAAACACTGGACGAGGGTTACGGTGAAGCAGAATTTTCAAAAAAAATAGTTAGTGAGATATTCACACCAGATACAATTGTGGTTGGTTTTAACAACATTCGTTTCGATGACGAGTTCATTCGCCACCTGTTTTGGCGAAATTTTTATGACGCCTACGAATGGTCTTGGAAAGAAGGTCGTTCGCGTTGGGATATGTTGGATGTTGTTCGAATGACCCGGGCATTACGACCCGAAGGGATAAAATGGCCGTTCGATGAAAAAGGTGTGGCGACAAATCGCCTTGAACTAATTGGCAAAATAAATGGGGTCAACCACATAAAAGCTCATAACGCTTTAAGTGATGTAGTGGCGTTGATTGAGATAACCAAACTAGTTAAACAAAAACAACCTCAGCTTTTTGACTATTTATTCAAAATGCGCGACAAAAACGAGGTTAAAAAACTCGTCAATTTGGATAAAAAACAAACATTTGTTTACGTCAGCGGGCGCTATGATTCGCAGTATAACAAAGCGACCGTCGCTTTTCCTTTGACCGCAGGTAAAAACGGCAATGTCATAGTGTACGACCTGCGTTATGATCCGACACCGTTTATAAAAATGAACTCAAAAGATCTTGCCAAGAAAGTGTTCGCAACCTGGGAAGAAAAGCGTGCAGAAGATTTTGTTAAATTGCCCGTCAAAGAACTGCAATATAATCGCGCGCCTGCGGTTGCCCCAATCAGTGTGTTGGAACAAAGCGATGGTTGGAAAAAAATTGGCCTCAGCCAATCAATAATAGATAAACATAAAAAAATATTATTATCAGTACCGGAGTTTGCCGAAAATATCCGCTCTATATACGAAAACCGTGAAGAATACAAAAAATCACATGACCCAGAGGCGCAATTATATGATGGATTTGTGTCTGACGCTGACAAAATGCGTACTGAAGCTGTCAGAAACGCTGGCCAGAACGACCTTGCTGACATGCATCCAAATTTTGTCGACGAACGACTAAGTCTGCTACTTTTACACTACAAAGCTCGTAACTTTCCAAAAAGCCTTTCCGAAAGTGAAACAACACAGTGGGAAAAATGGCGTGGCGAACGTATTATTCGAGGATTGTCGACTTATATGAAAACCTTACAAAAACTATCATCTGCCAAAACTGATGAAAATAAACAATTTATTCTTCAAGAATTACATCTTTGGGCCGAAAGTATAATGCCAACCGAGACTGAATAACTAGACGTGTTTTAATTTTCTAGTTTTTGATTGTTTTTGCTTGGCAAATGTCAGGTTGATTTTATGCAAAAGCTGCGGCTTTAGGCGGATAAAAACTATCCCGAATGAAAACACATAAAGCACCAACATCTGTTCGGGTGTGAGTTGAAGGTTTGTTCCAGGAATAATTCCAACGAAAAAGAACATCATTAGTCCGTAACCAAAATGAAGTGAATCCAATATAAATAACAAACTGGAAACCAAGAAAAACACCGTCAAATACTTTTTCATCATGTATATGAAACTATAACTCTAAAAACCCACTAATGCAACCATAAACATTATTTGTCAACAGCGATACCGCGTAACACTGGAAAAAAGAGTAAAAACAGCGTATAATGGTCGGGTTATGCCAGAGGTAATAAAGGTAACAGGTGCGCGCGAGCACAACCTGAAAAATATTAATGTTGACATCCCACGCGACAAATTTGTAGTTATTACTGGTTTGTCCGGTTCGGGCAAGTCATCCCTAGCGTTTGATACTATTTATGCCGAAGGTCAGCGCCGTTATGTTGAAAGTTTATCCAGTTATGCCCGTCAATTTTTGGGATTAATGGAAAAACCTGACGTCGATCAAATTACTGGTCTAAGTCCGGCTATCAGTATTGATCAAAAATCAACCAGCCATAATCCTCGCAGTACTGTCGCGACCGTAACAGAGGTCTATGATTATCTGCGTTTGTTATTCGCTAGAATCGGTGTTCCACATTGTCCAGTATGTGGAAAACCGGTGACTCGTCGAACCAGCGAAACTATTATCGATGAAATTATGAAACTGCCGAGTGGAGCTAAACTTATGATTTTAGCGCCAATTGTTAAAGATAAAAAAGGCGAGTTTGCACATATCCCCGAGAGTTATAGTCGTCAAGGATTTGCCAGGGCGCGAGTTGACAGTGTCGTTTATGCTTTAGATGAATTCCCGGCTCTGGACAAAAACTACAAACATAATATTGAAATTGTTGTTGATCGAGTCGCCTTGTCTCCGGATATGTTGGGTCGAGTTACTCAATCAGTCGAACAAACCCTGGACATAGCCGACGGATTAATTGAAGTAATAAACACAGACGATAATTCACTGACCGCTTATAGTCAGCGTTATGCTTGCTTGGATCACCCGAACGAAGATATTCCCGAATTAGAACCACGTCTGTTTAGTTTTAATGCACCCCAAGGAGCATGTCCGGTATGTACTGGTCTTGGTAATAGACTAGAAGTTGATCCTGACCTAGTATTTAACCCGAATCTGACTATTTCCGAGGGTGCAATCCGCCCATATAATCGGGTTAACAGTGATGCGTGGTATATGAAGCGCTTGGCTGAAGTAGCCAGAACACGTGGTTTCAGTGTAAAAACTCCAGTTGGGGAATTGTCCAAGGCGGACCTCGACAAAGTACTATATGGAACTGGCGACCAAACATATAGCGTACAACTTGGTAGTGGACGGATGTACGATTCGACTTACGAGGGTGTAATCCCAAACTTGGAAAGACGCCACAAAGAAACTGACAGTGATTTTATTAGACGCGACATCGAACGTTTTATGCGCGAACGTAAATGCAACACTTGCCACGGAGCACGCTTGAAGCCGGTCGTTTTAGCGGTTACGATTCACGATTTGAACATCATGGATATTTGTAATTTAGATATAGATAATGCACTTGAATTATTTACAAGCGGCCTTAAGCTTAACGATCAAGAAAAATTCATAGCAGCGCAAATCATTAAAGAAATTATTGCCAGACTAAGTTTTATGAATAACGTCGGGTTGAATTATCTGGAACTTGGACGGGCTGCCAACACTTTATCTGGAGGCGAAGCTCAGCGAATTCGTTTGGCAACGCAAATCGGTTCGGGACTTCAGGGAGTTTTATATGTTCTGGACGAACCGTCAATCGGGTTACATCAACGTGACAACCACAGGTTGATTGGGACTTTGAAGCATCTTCGCGACTTAGGCAACACTGTGATAGTAGTCGAACATGATGATGACACGATTCGTAATGCCGATTATTTATTGGATATCGGACCTGGTGCTGGAATTGCCGGCGGTCATGTAGTCGCATCGGGCACTCCTGAAGAAGTTGCGAAAAATAAAGACAGTATAACTGGCAGATATCTAGCCAGGATAGAAAAAATAGATACTCCGAAAAAACGTCGACACGCTATTAAAGACAAAGCCCTTGTTATTCGTGGAGCCAAGGAAAACAATCTAAAAAATATTGACGTATTGTTTCCCCTGAACGTATTGACTGTAGTTAGTGGTGTCAGTGGTAGCGGTAAATCAACTTTGGTTAACGATATTCTAGCCAAAGAATTATCGGCCAGGTTGCATCGTTCACATGTCGTTCCCGGGTCGCATGAAAATATTGAAGGCATAAGTTTGTTGGATAAAGTAATAGTCATTGACCAATCAGCAATCGGTCGGACTCCACGTTCTAACCCAGCAACCTATACCGGTGTATTTACTGCAATTCGCGATTTATTCGCGTCGACACCTGAATCAAACATACGTGGTTACAAATCGGGTCGATTTAGTTTTAATGTAAAGGGTGGGCGCTGTGAAAATTGTCATGGTGACGGGGTAATTAAAATCGAAATGCATTTTCTTCCGGATGTTTACGTGACTTGTGATGTTTGTAAGGGTAAGCGATACAATCGAGAAGCACTCGAGATTAAATACAAGGGCGCAACCATCAGTGACATTCTTGATATGACCGTTGACCAAGCAGCCAAGTTTTTTGAAAACATTCCCTCGATTGCTAGAAAGCTTGATACTTTGGTTGAAGTTGGACTGGGTTACATTCGACTTGGTCAACCAGCCACAACTTTTAGTGGAGGTGAGGCACAGCGTATTAAACTTGCTACAGAATTGTCGCGCCGTGCAACCGGGAAAACATTGTATATTTTGGATGAGCCGACTACTGGATTGCATACGGACGACGTTAAACGACTGTTAGTAATTTTGCAAAAACTAGTTACAAACGGTAATAGTATGATAATTATCGAACATAATTTGGATGTTATCAAGACTGCCGACTATATTATTGATATGGGTCCGGAAGGTGGTCAAGGAGGTGGAAATATCGTCGCAGCCGGAACGCCGGAACAGGTTGCGAAAGTATCAGATTCATTTACCGGTCAATATCTTAAAAAAATTGTTTAAATTTATTCTTTGTTTTCTACCGTCGGCTATCACTTACATTTATTCCAACAGCACACTCTACGTGTGTCACTTCGTAACAGCACGTGGCGTTCGGCTGCCTACCGGCACAGTCTGTTGGCAATAAAGTAAGTAATATCGGACGCGATGTTCATTAATTGAAGATTTTAGCAGTAAAGAAATTTACGGGTGACGTTCGGTGGGGGTAAACCGGGCGACAGGACCCGCAAAAAATGAACTATTGTTATGCTTTGTATCTACGAATGAATATAGTATCAACGACTATTACGATTGCCAAAATAATAAACGCCAGACCGATTGAAGCAACGACGTCCGTAAACCAATGATAACCCAGATATAGTCGGCTAAGCGCGATTAAGCCTGTTCCAAACACCGCTATGGTAATCCATGCCCAGAATCTTTCAACACTAAATTTACGAGAATAGATTAAATATCCTACAACTAGTAGGAACACTGCCATGCTAATCGTATGTCCTGAAGGAAAGGAAAAGTCATATTCGAACGTCGGGATCATATCAATTTTAGGTGGACGAACATCCATAAAGTGCAGTTTCAACAAAGTAGATGTTGCAGCTGCGACAGCAACTGAACAAGCTATAACTATAGGACGCCAAATTTCACGTTTAATAATTACAAAGGCAATAACTGTAACTCCAACAATAACAGCAAGAACATACGGGCTTGCGATTGAAGTGATAATTTTTGCCATATCTGTAACAGCGTATGTGCGGTGGTCAATCATCCATGTCAAAATTGGGTAATTATAACTTCCTAATCCAATCTGTTGCTTCATGCCTACATAAGCAAAAACAAAAACAATAAACCCAAAGACAAGGCTGATCGTGGCTATAGATACTCGTCTCTTATGGGAAAGCAGTTGGTCTGAATTGGATTGTTTTGTCACAGATAATGCCCAACTTATCTTTAACGATTAATAATTTTTCGCCATTCTTGTTTCGTAGCACTCCAAATAGCTTGCCTTTGACTTTTATTTTTCAAAAGCTGATATATCGCTGGTGAAACCGAAGCTATTAAAATTAATGCTACAATCGGAAGAATAACCGTATCGATATCCAGTCCCATATTTTGCAATAATTTACCTAGATAATATCCCAAATAAGTTACACCAGCAGTCCAAATCAACCCGCCTACGATGTTATATATCATAAAAGTTTTGTATTTCATCTTTGCAATCCCGGCAATTAACGGTACAAATGTACGGACTACAGGGATAAACCTAGCCAAAATAATCGTTTTACCACCGTGTTTGTTGTAAAAGTCTTGGGCTTTTTTAACATTTTCTTGTTTGAATAATCGTGAATTCGGTCTTTTAAACAGTGTTGGGCCAATTTTTCTACCAAATAAATACCCCACATTGGCGCCCAAAACTGCTGCAATGAATAACAAAAAAATTACAAGTTCAATATTTAAATCAAGCTTAAAGTGTGCCGTACCCTGGATTAGTAATCCAAGTGTAAATAAAACACTGTCACCAGGGAAAAAGAATCCGATTAATAGTCCATTTTCAGCAAAAATAATTGCTGCTACAACAATAAGTACAGCTATCGGTCCGGCTGCTTGTGCGAACTGAACTAGGTCAAATCCAGGAATCATGCTCTAAACATTTTATCATGTCGGTACAGAATGTTATACTATAGAGTAGCAGTTATCAATTAATGGCAGAGATAGGATAAAAAGGTGAGTTATATTTCATTGAAATTAGAAGAACGAACAGTTGAAGGCAAAAAATTAGCAAAACTGAGAAGCAGCGGTTTGATACCCAGCATTATTTACGGCGGTCACGATCAGCCGATTATGACTCAATCCAAGCAAGTCGAAACTTCAAAAGTTGTTCATACAGCCGGGCGACATACGCCAATCAGCTTGACTTTGGACGGCAAGAAAAAACTAGTAATTATTAAAAGTATTGATATGGATCCGGTAAAACACGTCCTTCGACATATTGCGTTCCATACGATTAAACAATCAGACATCATTACAACCGATGTTCCAATTATTCTGACTGGACAAGGTGAAAGTGCCGCTGAACGCGCCGGCTTGGTTATCTTGCAGGCAATCGAGCATGTTGAAATCAAAGCAAAACCTGCCGACCTACCAGATTCTTTGGAGCTCTCAATCATAGACCTAGCTAGTACTGAAGACAAGATATCAATCGGTGATATTAAACTGCCCGAAGGCGTCGAATTTGCCGATTCCGATCAGGACATAGAGTTGATTATTGCCAACGTTTACGAACCAAGCGCATTGCAGGCTGCTAATGAAGCAGCCGGTGGTGAAGCCGAAGCCGAGGAAGAGTCAGAAGTCCCAGTTGAAGGCGAAGGGGTGCCAGAAGAATCCGAGAACCCCGAATCTGACAAAACCGATTCTGACGAAAATTCGACGAACACTCAAAACAAAGCTAATCCTTGATATATCCACCGGTTTGATGCGACCATAACTTCGCATATATTCCGCCATCGATATTTTGCAATTCATTATGAGTGCCTTGTTCAACGATATGTCCACTGTGAAGAACTATGATTCGGTCAAGTTTTGCAACGGTTGATAGTCTATGGGCGATTACAATACTTGTCCTTCCTTCCATTAATTTCGATAGGGCAGTTTGAATCAACTTTTCGTTTTCACTGTCAAGCGCCGAAGTAGCTTCGTCCAAAACCAAAATCGGAGCATCCTTTAAGATGGCGCGCGCAATTGCAATTCGTTGGCGTTGGCCACCAGACAGTTTGACTCCTCGTTCGCCAACCATCGTGTCAAAACCTTTTGGCAAGGAATTGATAAAATCAATCGCATTAGCTTGTTTTGCGGCCATAAATATCTCTTTTTCAGTCGCCTTTGGCTTTCCATAAGCAATATTCTCGCGTAATGTCCGATGAAACAGCAGAGGCTCTTGTGGTACGTAGGCAATAGCTTGATGCAAATCTGACTGAGTGACGCTAGTTATATCTTGGTTATTTATTAATATTTTACCTTTGTCTAGATCATTAAAACGTAACAGTAAATAAGTAAGGCTACTTTTACCAGAACCTGAACCACCAACCAGACCTATTTTTTCACCCGATTTAATAGAAAGTGAAAATTCGTCAAATAATTTTTCGTCATTTTCGCTATGTGTAAAAATTATTTTGTCGAACTTAATATCACCAGCACTAGTATCCAATTTTTCTGGATTAACCGGATCGTTTAATTCAATTTTTTCGTTTAGAGTACTAATCATCGGACCGGCATCGCCAAGAATTCGGATATATGACCTAGTCGTGCTGGAAACAGACCATAACTCGGATACAACATTCAAGGTATAGCTAATAATAAGGTATGTAATGCCAATACTGGCAATGTGGTGCTCGGTCGCAAAAACCGCTGCGATAAATGCGCAGATATTCATAACCGTCATCAAAGTCGAAAAAGATCCAGTGATCTTTAGAACACTTTTCATTTCGCGCAAATTTGTACCACGCCAATCATTAATCAACTTGCTATAGTGACTGTTTTCAGACTTTTCTCTAGCAAAAGCTTTAACGGCAGCGATATTTCCAATTACATCCGCAAGGTACGCAGTCATTGAGCTGGACTTTTCGGCGACTTGACGGCTGATCGGGGCAATATTAATTTGTGCTCTAACAATTATGACAATAATCATCACCGACAAAACACCCAAAATTACAGCATATTGCCAAAAAATAAAACTGAGTGCGACACAGACCGACACCAGAGTTGTTAATATCGGCACAAGATTGAAAATTATTGTATCCCAAAAACGCTCAACTGATCCGTTTAGTTTATTAGCATCAGACACAATTCCGCCGCTCATTCGATTGGCGTGATAGCTGAGGCTTTTTGAAGTCAAATGTTTCAATATCTTGGCCGCGACAGTTGCCTGCATTTTAGACTCAACAATATACGCTATTGCGATTGTGATGCGAACGGCAACAACATTACCAACGAATAAAACCAGAGCGTAACCAATCAACAAACCGATACTGCTGTCCATTGTAGCGCTACCGTTAGCAATATGCGTTAACAGCCTGGACACAAAGATAGGTGCAATAGTCATCGTCAGGACGGCAAAAATAATCTGAGTTACAACCATTAACCAAGTAAGAACTGGTGAAATCTTCCACAGCCCGAATAAGAACCCAATTATTTGTCTTTGTGATTTTTTCGGCTTCATGCGACCCCTTTCAAGAGTCAAATCTAATATAATAGTAGAGGATCCCTCGCTAGGATCATATTAAACGAATTATACAGTATAGTATAATCTGACGTAAAGGGTTTTTGCATGGGATTAAATGATAAATTAAAAACACTACCAATTTCACCTGGAGTTTATTTTCATAAAGATAAAAAAGGTGAAATTATTTATGTTGGCAAAGCGGCGGTCCTGAAAAATCGCGTTAAACAGTATTTTCAAAAATCGCGCAATATAGACGTTAAAACTCGTGTCCTTGTGGCGGAAATTGTAGACACCGACTGGGTCCAGACCGAAAGTGAAATCGATGCATTGTTTCTAGAGGCGGAAATGGTCAAAAGATATATGCCCAGATACAATATTTTACTTCGTGATGACAAATCGCTGATATATGTTCGAATTGATATGAAAAGTTTATTGCCATTTGTTAGTTTTACGCGCAATCCGGCAGATGATGGGGCGGAATATTTTGGGCCATATTACAATGGTTATGCAGTCAAAAAAGCCCTCCGTTATTTACGCCGAGTATTTCCTTATTACATTCAAACGCCAAAAGATAATGCTAAACCTGACTTATATGCTCACCTAGGGCTGGCACCGGTTAATATGACATCAGATGAGTATAAAGCCAACCTACGCAGATTAGTCAGCTATATAAATGGCAACAGAAAAACTATAGTTGCCGATTTAGATCGTGAAATGAAATTAGCGTCCAAATCGCAGGATTTTGAAAAAGCGGCAGATATTCGGAATAAACTACATAATCTGCGAGAACTTCAACATAAAATTATGTTTGGTGATAAAGAGTTTTTAGATATTAGTAAAGATGAGGCGCTGCGTGATTTAACAGATTTGCTGAATCTGGTAAAAGTACCGGTTCGCATCGAAGGTTACGACATATCTCATATGAGCGGGGCGAATGTTGTCGCCAGTATGGTGGTTTTTAAGAATGGTGTCAGCGACAGGGGACAATATCGAAAGTTTAAAACCAAAATTCAGCGAAACGACGATTTTGCCAATATGAACGAAATAATAACCAGACGTTTCAGTCAAAATAATATAAAAAATTGGGGAAAGCCGGATTTGGTATTAATTGATGGTGGCAAGGGGCAGCTTGATGCGGCACTTAGGGCACGAGATAAATCAGACTATTTTGATATCCCTTTTATTGGACTGGTAAAGCGAGACGAACAAATCGTGCTGAAAGGAATCACTCTAAACAAACAAAAACTATCAGAAATCGATGGCAGTATTCAGGTTATGGCAGATTTTATTCTAATCAATCTGCCGAAGTCATCTGCAATAGTCAAGCTGTTGCAAAGAATCCGCGATGAGTCGCATCGTTTTGCGGTAAGTTACCACACAGTATTAAAACGTTCAAAACAAACCGCTAGTATATTAGACGAAATTCCTGGGATTGGACCAAAAACCAGAACGAAATTAATTCGGAAATTCGGTAGTATTCGCAATCTAAAACTAGCGAATAAATCTGAAATTATTTCAATTATTGGGCCCGTGAAAACAAATCTTGTAATTTCTCACATAAAGGCGTTATAATTCTAATTAAGCATATGCGTAATCTTAAGGGAAATTACCAGAATAAGACCGTAAGGTTCAGTTCAGCATTCACGCTTGTTGAACTTGTAGTGGTGGCTGTTATTATAGCTATTTTAGGGACGGTTGGCGTTGTCGGATACAACGGCTGGAGACAAGCTACCGTTACGGCGCAGCAGAAAAATGATTTAAATGCAGCAGCTTCGGCTATGGAAAATTACCGAAACTTTAACAAAGGCTACCCCAGCACGATCCCATCATCATTCAACCCCAGCAGCGGTGTAACCCTAGTTGGCGGTGGTACTGACGACGGAGTGACGTTTTGCATTAATGCTACTAATTCACAATTTCCTGACCTTCCATATCACATCGACTCAACCGGCAATGGCGCCCAACCCGGAATATGTACGCCAGCACCTACTGTCACAGTCGCTAATTATAGTTGTCATAAGAAATGTGGTTCATATACAAAAACATTTTCGTGGAATACGATTTATTGTTCACCCAACATGGATAAATACCGGTATCGCCTGACTGTTAGCCCCGCAAGTTATGATTCCGGTTGGATTGAGTCGAGTTACGGTTTTTATCATGTAGAAGCTAGTGTTTCGGGTAATACTTACACAGTCACCGTTCAAGCTGCATGTTATGATTCTGGCAATCCGAATAGCTATTATTGGAGCGCGTCCGGATCAGGCAGCTACTATCGCCCATTCATCTATGCTTTACACGTAGAATCCTACAGTGAGGGTGGCACGACCTACGGTTCGGGTTCATATTATGAGGGTAGTATTGTATCAATCGTAGCCACTCCTAACGTCGGCTATGATTTCACTAGTTGGACGGGTGACGCTGGCTGTTCGGGTGCAGCAAGCCACGACATTACGGTTGATGCGAATAAAACATGCACTCCAAACTTCACGCCAACTCCTTGATGGCAATTTACGATGATTTTCGTGGTATAATTATCAGAGTTGTATGAATAATAAATTTGTTGTTTTTGTTGTCCGATGGTTGTTTAATTCGCTTGGTTTGTGGGTGTCCGTACGCCTTTTTGGAACCGGTTATGACAGCACACAAGTCAGTATTAGTATTGTTGGATTTTTATTGGCTGGGCTGATATTTTCATTGATTAATATGGTTTTGAAACCATTTGTGGTTATTTTGGCCTTGCCCGCTATTTTATTGACTTTGGGACTGTTCATAATTATTGTAAATGGACTGATGGTTTGGATATCTCTGCGATTTATTCCCAGTATTGAAATGACCTTTATTAACTCAATACTTACCGGAATCATCCTTAGTCTGGTAAACTATATAGTAAGCGCGGCATTGATTTTGCGCACAAGTAAGGCAAATTAAGGTAAGAGATGAAGAATATTGACAGCATTCTGCAAATTATAACGATCGTTTCAGCCTTATTAATGATTTTGGCAATCCTATTGCAACAACGAGGGGCATCGTTGGGGGCGGGATTTGGAAGTTCGGGCGAATTGTTCACCACCCGTCGAGGAGTTGATAAAAACTTATTCGAGGTAACAATTATTCTATCAGTTATTTTCGTATTGTCGATATTAGCTGGGCTAATTTTACCCGCCATTAAGTAGGTATTTACAAAATGCCCGATAAATTAGATTTATGGAATAGGTTGCCAAAACCCAGTCTTGATAAAAAAAGGCTGACAAAGCGCATGCGAAAAGCAGAGAGTGCAACCATAAAGCACGCCAATAGATTTGTGTTCAAACGCTGGGAAAATATTCATGGAATCCAGCGTCACGTAATTATTTGGGTATTGGCGATAGGCATTTTAATAGCTGCAACAGGTTTACAGTTGATGTGGAACCAACAAAGTTACCAAGAAAAAACCGCGGCAGAAAACGGTATATATGCAGAAGCGGCACTGGGTCCAGTCGACACTTTGAATCCACTATTCGCAAACTCAAGCACAGAACGGTCGGCAAGCTATCTGATGTTTTCACGACTGTTAAATTACGACCGTACTGGGCATCTTAACTACGACCTCGCAACCAACGTTAAGGTAAATGATACCAACACCGTCTATCTAATTAACATCAGACCGGATGTTATGTGGCAAGATGGAGCCAAATTAACCACCAAGGATATTGCTTTTACGATTGGTTTGATGAAAGACCCTAATACTCGTACGGTTTTTTCGGGTTGGTCGGACATAGGGGTTAAGGCTATTAACGATACAACGATTGAATTTACGCTAAAATCTGCATTTACTCCGTTTTTACATGCTTTGGTTTTTCCAATCGTTCCACAGCATATTCTTAAAGGCGTGACTCCATTAAGTATAAGAGAAAACAACTTCAGCCAGAACCCGGTTGGTAGTGGACCATATAAATTCAACATGAATCAATCAATTGATACAACATCCGGCAAAAAAGTGATTTATTTGACCAGAAACGACAATTATTATAATGGGACATCAAAATTATCTCGGTTTCAGATTCATTCTTATAACACAGACTCAGAAATTATAAGTGCTCTTTCAAAAAATGAAGTAAATGCAGCAACGGATTTGTCCAGTTCGGATATCGGGGAGGTAAATAGGTCTCGATATGATGTAATAACAAGACCAATTCAAAGCGGTGTTTACGCGATACTAAACACCAAGAGCATATTATTAAAAGACACTTCTGTCAGGCGAGCACTTCAGGCGGCAACGGATACTGCCGATATACGTAAAGCATTGCCTACCGGGACTCCAGCACTTTGGTTGCCGTTTACTTCCGGTCAATTGTCCGGAAGTGTTCCAATTGCGCCAGTGTATAATCTTGTCGCTGCAAAAAAACTACTTGATGACAACGGGTGGAAATTAAATAAAAATAATATCAGGGAAAAAGACGGCACAAAATTGAAATTATCAATCGTTACAACAAAAGATAATGAACTGGAAAGTGTTTTACAAACACTCACAAACCAATGGAAGAAATTGGGAATAACTACTGATACAAAAATCATTAATCTAAAAAACGCAACGCAAAGTGATGCCCAAAATATACTACAGCCAAGAAATTTTGACGTATTATTGTACCAACTTGATATTGGGGCAGACCCGGATGTCTATGCATATTGGCACTCATCGCAAACCTCAACCACAGGTTTAAATTTTTCAAACTACTCTAATCAAATAAGTGACGACGCTCTGGTTTCTGCGCGTGCACGGATTGAACCGATGCTTCGTAATGCCAAATATATTACATTTGCTAATCAGTGGCTATCAGACGTTCCTGCAATCGGATTATACCAGTCAACAATCGAGTACGCGATTAGCAAAGATGCTTTGGCTTTTGATAAATCAAACAAACTGGTTTCATCTGTGGACCGATATAGCGACATTCTAAACTGGGCTGTCGGTAGTCGTACCGTTTACAAGACGCCGTAATTTCGGATATACTAATCGCTGCATACTAATACTTATGCGCGCGTGCTGTAATTGGTAGCCAGGCCAGCTTGAGGTGCTGGTGTCCGAAAGGACGTGGAAGTTCAAGTCTTCTCGCGCGCACCACATATTGCAAAACTACCCCTTTATCTGTATAATTTCCGAAAGGTAAGGGCGCTTAGCTCAGTTGGCTAGAGCATCTCGTTTACACCGAGAGGGTCGGGGGTTCGAGCCCCTCAGCGCCCACCACGAAAAACTCCGTCCTTTTGGACGGGTTTTTTCGTGGTGAATACTAGTGTATCGAATCCCCGACTCCAAGGGTAGGGGGTGAGGACCGCAAGTCTGCAGTCCGCAAGGAAACCTTTAAGAATTATCCACCCACCATACATCTTGCACACATTTCAAATAAGCTATTAAGCTGAAAGGAGTGAAAGTGAGATATAGGAATATGACAGAAAAGCAATTACTG
>JAYSMZ010000010.1:0-16301 GCA_043724245.1 bacterium | reverse complement strand
AACCCCCAGACTGATTATTATTGACGAGTCCTCGTGCGAATAATAAATCGCGTTGTCGGTAAAGTTCATGACGACTTGGCGGAATTTGCCTTCGTCGATACTGACCAGTGGGAATTTGTTTGGTTTTTTGTAAACCAATTTCATGCCGCGGGCCGTGGCGTTCGGGCGCAGCCCATTCATTTCTTCTTCGACCATTACTGACAAGTCGACGTCGGTTTTGTCGATGACGAACTTGCCGGATTGAATCCTGGAGACGTTTAGAAAATCATTTATCAAATGGACCATGTTTTCACTGCTCATGAATGCCTGTTCCAGTAATTGTTTTTGCGAAGGAGTAATTTTACCGACGTCACCTTCGATTACCATGCTGATGTATCCTTTGACGCTGGTCAGCGGTGTGCGCAGTTGATGCGACGCCATACTGATAAACTCGTCTTTGATTTCATCCAAACGACGCAAAACGGCATTACTGGACCGAAGTTCTTTGGTGGCATTGGCGATTTTTTGTTGCAATGATGCGTTCAGTTCGCGGATTTCGTGAATCGACAGGGCGTTTTGAATCGCAATCACAAGTTCGTCCGACAAAGTGTTCAGCGCCCGAATGTCGCGCCTGGTATAACCTGATGTTTTATGTTCACCCAAACACAAATATCCGATTACGGCGTCATCTTGGATTAGTGGCAAGACCAGTTCGATGCGATGACTAATCATCATGCGTTTAACCGGGTCGTTGTCGTCAAACGCAGATGCTTCGAAAACATCATCCCTGCCCTGGGTTTTTTGTTCGAACAAAACGGCATCATGTTTTGGTAACAGCTTGTGGCCATCCGTCCCCGCCGTTATATAATTTCCTTCTGGGGTTGTAAATATAAAGAAGAACGCCTGTTCGGCTTTTAATGTAGTCCCAATCTCGTATGAAACACGTTCCAATAATCCGCGTAAATCCGTCGTCGTTGATAGCGTTTTATTCAATTTCGCAAAGAAATCATCGGTATTGTAATTATCTTTATAAAATACCTTGTTAGTAATCCGATCAAAGAACCTGCGAAGCGGTTGAAATACGACTACGAGAATTAAGCTGGTCGCAATGTTGATAAATATTTGCGTAGGCGAACTGCTTTGCCCCATATTGAATACCGAAGAAATTACGAAGGTGATAGCTGCATATATACCAGCCAAAGTAGCAATTAGGAGTGAGTACGTAACGCTTCTAACAATCGCAAGTCTAATATCAAACAAATGGTGTTTAACTATCGAATAGGACGTAAGAACGAAGAATATAATTATGGAGTAATCACCAAGATAACTGAATTGATCCAACTTGAATACTGGCAGCAATAAAATACAAACTGCCTCGAACACGACGAACGTCAATATCCCTAACAAAAATATACGGACTTTTGTTTTATTCAGCTTTGATAATGCGCCGTATCTACTCAATGTAAATAAAATAATCGCAAGGACGGACACAACCGATAAAATTCCGAAGGCAATTTCAAGACTACCGCCAACCACCTCTACGCCCCAATCATTCTTTTTAACCTCAGATATTATCGAATTACTAAATAAAGCTTGGGTTGAAAAGAATATTGTATACAATGCAATCAACCCGGACATTAATTTGCTGCTTTTTGCCTCTTCTGGGAAATTTATCGAGAAAACATAAAGTACACCAACACAGATAGGCAACAAAAAATAAACCACCCTTTCGATTTCGGTCGAATAATCAATGCCCACAAAGAAGGTTATAAAATCCAATAAAATTACCGACACACCCAACAAGATTAGTAATGATAACGATATATTAGTTTTAGATTTTTTATTCGAGATAAAAACTAAATAAGATGTCCCCACCCCTACCAGTGTTAAAAATAGCGCAAAAATACTTTGAATTATTATATTTAATGGCATTTTATTTCTTTTCTAATTATTTCTCCGCAACAAACACTCCGTATTCGATTACCCCATCTTTGAACATATGGTACTGTCCCTTGCAGGCTAATTCCGCTAATACGTTAGCCTTCGCGGTTAATCTTAGTTTTCCTAGTAATGTCATCACTGGATGAATATATCTGGATGAATTATAGAGTTCTTTTGACGATTTTAAAATCATATTCGTTACATTAATATACTTAATATTTTTAAATCCAGCCTTATTTAAATCGTCATTAAATTTTTTATATGTTGAAAAGTTATCCAGCGCCCATCCTAAATATACATCTTGCACATATTTATTTTCTTTTTCGCTCAAATTTTCTTTTATCATACAGCCGTCGCAAACAACAAGCTTACCGTCTTTTTTGAGTAATCTATAAGCTTCTTTTAGAAAGTCATATTTATCTAGGGCATAGCAAATACTCTCTATTCCGTAGATTTTGTCAAAAGATTCCGATGGTAATTTTGTGTCACAAAAATCACCCACCACAAATTCTGTCAGACTAGATACTCCCCTGTCTTTTGCATATTTTTTCGCCAAAGGAATATGGTTTTCGGCTATAGTAATTCCAGTAACGTTTGTCTTATAATTCTCGGCTATCCATATGGCTGACCCGCCAATTCCGCAGCCTGCGTCAAGCACTTCATCGCCTTGTTTTATCCCAAGTGACTCTGCCGCAAATCTGTTTTCATTAATCAACGCATCGTTCAGGTTTTTGGTTTTGTCGTCCCAAAACCCGAAATGCATCGCTAGATTCCTTTTATTCGCCCAAAGGTATCTATAGAAAAATGTACTGTCTTTGTAGTATTGTTTTACTTTATTTTCGTAATCGCTGCTCATAACAAACCGACTCCTATCAGAACGTACGGCAACCAAAATATAAATTCGCCGTCTACGACTACATTATAGAGTGTTGTCTGATTCGTGAACAGCTTGCGCTTATTTAAATACAGAAAGGCGTAAATTACAGTAGCCAACAAGGCAATCGAATATACTGGCAAAACATTCAAATAAACACCTATGATAATTGGAATTATCGAAATAAGGTTAAGTAAAATCAAAAATAGTTTTGTTTTATCTTTACCAAAAACGACAGGAAAAGTTCTGAGGCCTTCTTTTTTGTCTGCCTTGATGTCCTTTATGTCAAAAAATGTTGTGTTAATAAACATCCTAATGAAATAAAATACAGTAATCAAAATGGTTGCTGCAGTTATTGGCGTGTTGTAATAAAGCGACATAAAAATAACCAGCAGTGCGTATGGCAAAGCCGTCATTATGTCTTTGAAGCCAAGTGCGCGTTTTGTTACATCTTTTAACAGAACTGAATATAAAATTCCCAAACCAAATAAGAACAGCATAAAAATTATTGCACTAATAGGAGCATAATAAGTCGTTATGCCTACCGGAACTACTGTTAATATAACCATAATATACGGAGTAAACTTAAGATATTTATTAACCGATTTTGACCTTTCGGGATTTGAAGTCATGTCTTGATCGATATCTTCGTATCTGTTCAAGAAATTAATTGCCAGTATTGAAAGATACACGACGATAAAAAAACTAATGGTAACTTGTATGTTCAGAATAACGGCAAACACGTACAATGCAATGATATCGCCCAGCGCGACCAAGTGGCTACCAAAAACAAACTCATTCCAAAAGATGTTAAGTATATTTTTTTTAGCCAAAAGACTTGGATTTCCACCCGTTTTCATATCTAAATCATATCATAAAAAACAGATTGTACTCACCCGCTATGGGTTTATTCGAATATTGCTGATAGTTTTTATACGCCCTAACGATTTCGAGCTTTTGTATTCTATTGAGTGGTTTTTATCGAAAAAAGTAAGATTTTTATCATTCAACAATTTGCTTACATAAACCTTGTATTCACTCGAATTGTTCCAGTGAACTCCTGATTTTACATATTCAGTATATTGATTAAAATCACCTGGAAGAAACTTATAATGCAACAAAGCTGACACAAGTTCCGAATTACTATTTAAGGAAAATGGATACCAAAAATGGGGGTTTATGTTCATCGTGAATTCGTCCACATGAATTAGCGGAAATTTTTGTAAAAATGGTTTTATATGAAACGCTCTATTCCTGGGTCCGCCAAATATTCTGTATTTAAAAATAGCATTGTCCATTTTCGTATACGTATCGTAATCTATGTATTTATACACTTTTTGAATATCGGCAGAATCTATTTTTGTGATACTCAATACCGGCTTGCTCGAATAGGTGTCTAACATGACCGATCCGATTGCCTTGAAGCCATTCTTGGTTGCATAATTTACTATTTTATTTATGCCTCCCGACTCAATCCCGTTGTATACGAATAACTCGTCAACATCCAGATCTAAATACCACCTGTTTACTCCGTAGTAGGCCATCATTCTTTGTCGCCAGCCACACGATTTAAAACCTTCAAATTTATCATTTGTATACCAAATATCAACGTTTATATCGTCCGAATATTTTGTTATAATTTTAACCGACTCATCGCTCGAATCATTATCTATAAACACAAAATGATTAATCCCAATTTTTCTATGGTGATCAATAAAAAGTTCGATTAGGTTTTTTGCATTTTTGAAAGCACAAATTAAAACGACATCTTTTTTTTCAAGATTTGTAGTGTTTATTCCATTGGTTATTAATTTTATCTCTGCATTATAGAAACCATCAGTTAATAAGTTTAGAATTTCATTTGATAGTTCTACGTTATCTACGCCGTTTATAGCGATGTCGATATAATTATTTAACGTTTGATCTTGCAATTTGTTGTTTATGTCAGGAAAATACTTAGATTTGTTTTTTACTATTTCTTCCCTTTTTTGTTCTTCTTGCTTTTTTCTATCCTTCAATTCATCGACAATCTTCTGAATTGCATTACGATTGTTTTTAGTTAATATAAATGCTTTAACAGACGCATTATGCGTATGTATGTGTTCTTTCTGTAAGTTATTGATTTGCAAAATCAATGATTCTGCCAGTGAGATTATTACACTGTGCGAGACTGCAATTATATGGTCCGATTTATCATGGTTGTTAATCATATCAATTAAGAAATCGCATATTCTCATTAAAATTTCGCGTTTATTTTCACCATAACCACCGAATCTTATTTCGTAATCTCCAGCAATTTGCTTTTTACGCACCTCATCTAACTTTTCGTCGTTTGGTTTGCCGTTATAATTTCCATATCCAATTTCCGCTAATCTGTCGTCAATAATTAAATTGGGGTTATTGGGGAGACTACCGATAATAACCTCCGCGCTTTGAATGGTTCTTGGAAACGGAGACGAATAAACAGACCTGATTTTATCTTTAATACTAAGTGTTGCCGTTTTAATTTGATTTATGCCATTCTTGGTCAATTTATAGGGCTCTTCGATTTTAGACGACAGTACCTTTAAGATATTTGCTTCGCTCTCACCATGTCGAATAAATGATATTTTCATAAAATTTCCCTGCGTGGTAATGGCATTGAACTTGCAAAACCACATTTCTTTTTGATGTATTCTAGCACATGTATAGTTCCGAAAAATATACTGGGGATAAATTCAAGCCACATATACCATATCCTAACCGTCATTGTCTTTCAATGTTTTCAAGTAATTGCTCAAAGCGAGAATACTAAAACTAACATCATGGACGGATTCGCGAACTATCTCGCAATATTTTAGTCCCGACATTTCACATTCCTTGTATTGCCTCATGGGCGTGTCGTTATTAGTTGCGTATACAAGATTTCGGATTTCCCTTACCCCACCCCTGTGTGTGACAATTATTGGCACGCTGCCTGCGTCTCTAGTCTCCATCAGGGTGTCACGCAGAGCGTCACCGACCCTATAGGAAAAGTCGCCCTGGCTTTCGCCATACGGATATTCTATAAATCCGCGCAAAGATTTATGCACCCCTCCTTCGGGCTGAAAGTCGCCGAAATGATAATTTAAATTACCTCCAACTCGCCTTTCATCGAAAGCTTCCCATGCTATCTGTAATAATGAGGTTTTTTCTTGGTGAGATAACTTTTCAATGTTAATAATCTTACCCTGATATAACTCCTTAAGTCTTTCATCGGCATGAAAACCATACTCTATCCTATTTTTACCAAATTCTTCGCCAAGGATTTCGGCTGTTTCAACCGATCTTTTTTTACTGCTTGTGTAAATGTCTATGACTCTATTTTCTTGGTCACCTAATAAGATAGCCATCCTTGACCCCATTTGACGGGCATCTTCAATTCCCCTAATGGTTAGGCTGGTATTGTAATAGCCGTCTATATGGCTATGGTCGTCATGACCATGCCGGACGAGGTAGACCTCTCTTTCGCTCATATGTGACTTTGTTATAACATCTTATAGCGACAAAAGCAACTACTACGTAATAGTTCACTACCTTTGCAACATAAAGCAGGCCGTCCGTATACTGTAGTAGTTACTAACAATTACAGAAAGGAGGCCTGCTATGGCCTATTCTATCAACCCTAACCTGGTTAAAGCCAGAAAAACCGCATTACTTTTAGTGCTTAAAGATAAACTACCGGTTTTAGTGGTAGCCAGAAAGTGCGGTGTGCATCGCACGACTGTCTGGCGCTGGCTTAAGAAGTGGCAAGAATTGAATAAACATGTCACCCAGAGTCATCCCAACCGACCAAGTCGTAGGACTAGCTTTATACCAATTTACTATCGCTGGACTATAGTAACCGAGTCATCCAAACCACATCGAAGCCCAAACCAACTAAAAGAAGAGATAGTTGGCCAAGTTATTAAGGTGAGAGATAAGCTGAAGCGCTGTGCTGAGGTAGTATGGCATCATTTAGTGTCTAGATTGGCTATACGGATAAGCCTGAGCAGTGTCAAGCGTATCTTCAGGCGCCATCATGTCTATGACCGAAGCGCTAAGCGCCGACGATCATATCATGTTAGCTTACACCGACCGGTGGTGTCAGCCCCGGGAGATTTGGTCCAAACCGACACCATCCATTTAGTCGACCCGTTTACCAAAAGACGAATTTACGTCTACACGGTTATCGATCTATACAGTCGGATGGCCTACGCCAAGGTGCACACGGTCATTCGGCCGGGATTGGCCGCCAAGACTATTCTGGAAGCTAAGAACAGCTTCGGTTTTAAGTTTCTGATGGTGCAAAGTGACAACGGGTTGGAGTTCAGTTCCTACTTTGAAGATCGACTTCATAGTCAAGGCATAAAGACCAGACATTCTCGTCTTCATAGGCCGAATGACAATGCCCACATTGAGAGATTTAATCGGACAATTCAAGAGGAATGCACCGGAAACTACTGGCGTAGGAGCATTCCGCTCCTACGCCTACAGACAGACATTACTAATTATCTGGACTATTACAATAACGAGCGTGTACACTTAGGTATACAGTTACGCACACCGGCTGAAATGTTGCAAAGGTCCTGAACCTTATACGCTACTAGCCCAGCATCCTCATAACTGCCTGCTGCCGATGAGACACGAAATTATCGTTGTCAACAGCTTGATACAGCGGGCAATTGGTACTATCAACCCAAAAGAGAGAGTGGACAGGAAACCCCTTCGTAATCTCCGCTTTAAGTGGCGCTTCGGCTATATGTCCCATCAATTCACCAGAGAAAAGGGCTGAGTTACCATCGCTATCAACAGTTGCAATTACCGTACGCATAATTGCACGTCTGTCTTTGCCGTGTAGGTTGCTCATCCTGTTAAGGCAATGTGTGATTATTTGTTCGTCTGTCATTTCATATCCGGCCCATCGACGAGTAAAAACTCCTGGCTCATTGTCCAAGGCTGGGATTATTAAACCGCTGTCATCACCGACGACAACTTGCCTTTTTTTGTGTACTTCTTATATGCAAACGCCTTTTTCAGTGCGTTTTCCTCAAAAGTCTTGCCATCTTCTACGACTTCGACCTTTTGCAGCGGAAAATCAACGCACGCAGTGGGCAAGAGTTTTAACATAATCCTCTGATATTCTTCTTGCTTGCCCTTGTTGCATGTAGCTATTAAATACGAATTCATTATCATTATCATGTTCTATTGATTCATATGCGACGTGTCGTTCAATACCAAAAGGCTCCAGATATACGAACCATCGTTAAAACGCCTGCGCTCAATAATGCTCACAGCCCCGTTGTTCATATCCGTGCTATCTTGAAATTTTTTTAAGGTTCGGCTAGTCAGTTCGTCACCGAACAAAGCTTTTGCTATTATTGATCGAATAAAATACCCGTGAGCAACAACGACTATCGCCTCTTCTGGACGTTCAGCTAGGAAGTCCAGTGCAGATTGAGTGCGAGACATGATTGCATCATAATTCTCGCCCGAGCCGATTCTCTCGCTATTAGGTTCATAAAGTGTTTTTTTCCAATCATTGCGCAGCTTTCTGACCTTTGCGTCTTGCCTTGGTTTACCGTCTATGCCGTCGGGCCTAATTGGCTCAATAAATAAATCTGAGTTTAGTACACCTTTATTACTACTCGATGAAATATAACTCGCGCTCTCTTTTGCTCGACGCATAGTGCTTGATACTAATAAATCAAAGTCAATATCTTTTAGCCGGCTTGCGACATTTTGTGCTTGAGATATTCCTTTGGTACTTAGCGGTGAATTTTTTGATTGAAAAATTGGTAAAGTCGCATCAACGCTCTCACCATGTCTAATGAAATATATTATTTTATCTCTCATATGTAAAAATTATAGCAATACATGAACTATTAGCCTAACCTCGGCCATTTATGCGACCGTATTCATTGATTAGGTCGGATAAATCATTCGAATCAAACTGGAGTTTTTTTACTACTCCGTTACCGGTATGTATACGTTCGGCATCGAGATTCTTAATGCTATGGATTGATTTTTCTAGCATTGAGATTGCTCGTCCATGGGAAAAAGCGACTAATTGACTATCTGGTCTATATATTCCAAATTGGTCAATAATAAAACCGTACAGCCGAGACAAAATTTCCCTCTTATTCTCGCCATATTCACCAAATCTCGCGTCTAAGTCACCAGCAATCTGGCGCAGCGCCGCAGCGCCTATCATCGGGTGGTTTTTTGTATCGGTATATTTACCATAGTCAACTCCCCGCAATCTTTCTTCGACAATAGGTGAGATTTCTTCCATACGACATCGAGCAAAAACGGCCGCACTTAATCGACACCTAAGGGATGGTGAGGTGTATATTGCGTCTATATTTCCGGTTATCTCATGTGCAACGGTTTCTATTTGACTTACTCCTCTATCTGTCAAGCCATTTTTTGAGTCTAGCTCGCTTGCTAGCATCTGTTTTGCGTTAGACATGCTTTCACCGTGCCTGACAAGGGTAATTAACATACTACCCCCCTCTCGTATGGCACCCTCAATCTCTGAAGCCTTGCTTGAATTGCAGAGATGCAAAAAATGGGACTTTTTATATCCACAACCAAAACTTCACCATGCCTTAATAAACTCCCGGTCCGATAATCGTCTCGGTTCATACTACCTGTCTCTTGACCAATTAAAAAGCTGTGTATGTCTCTGGCGACTGTTTTATGAGTTACGATAATCGGAAGTGTGTTATTATCGCTGGTTTCTTCCAATATTTCAGATAACGAGCCATAAACCCTGGCGTAAATTTCATTTTGAGATTCACCGTATGGGGCCATAAATAAATCTTGCAAACTCTTGTACTGACTATAAGGGGTACCGAATCGGTAATCAAAATCATGATTTTGCTTCCAAGATTCGTCGAATGCACGCCAAGCTAGACGAAAGAGTTTTACTTTATCGTCATGAGATAGTTGATTGGTTTCTTGTATTTCCCCATAGTATGGGTTGGCAAGCCTATCTTCGAAAGATAAACCATACCGAAAACCGTTTTTTTCTATTTCTTTTGTGATAATTTCCGTAGTTTCTGCAACCCTGATCTTTGGACTTGAATAAATATTTAACTTACCATGATATTGAGAATGGATTAGTCCATCAACTATTGTTCTTGCCGCCAATAACGATTCTCTAGCACCCCGCTCAGAAAGCCTAGGTTCTATTCCATCCAAGCCGTCGATATGATTAATAAGCCCATCATCATCATTACCATGCCTAACAAGAATGACCTTGTTTTCCATTATTACCTCTACTTTAGCTTTCTGCTAAATTACCTGACTCAACTTTGTATGTATACTATAACACTTTATATCTGTATGAGCAAGTGGTTTATATTATATATAATATATGAAAGTATACGACATAGCGGACCGCTATTTGGCAGACTCGTCAAAATGATTGTCGTGCCAAAATTTTATATCTCGATTTAGCCGGTTAAGGAACCAGTACTCATCACCCTTGTCTCCAGATAAACACTCGTCCACGCTTACGCCTCTTAGAATTAGACTACCGACTAAATCCTTGATTACAGATTTCCATTTTTTATAAAATAATTGGTTACCTTCAAAAATAAGTTTTTCTCGTTTAATATTATTTGCGCCTATAGACTTACCGCGAAAGTGATGGACATAAACATCTTTGCAATACACACATGAACTACCTTTCTGTGCAGTAGTCCATGTTGCATCCATATCTTCACCACCATATTTGCTAAAGCATGGGTCCGCAAAGTATCCGTCACCAGCAAACACATTATTGCGTACCAGTAGGCAACAGCTGCTCAATGCGTCTGGTGGGCATTTTGCATACTCCATACCTCCTCCGTTAACGCCGATTATACGTTGTGCAAATGAATCAAATTGAGTTATTGGCATAGACATATATTGCTCTATTTCGTCTTTCCAATTAGTATATTGGCTCAGCTGTTTAAGTCGACTCGCTGTAGAAAGTTTTGAATCAAACATAACGCGCGTTGACGGTCGTAGTGGAGTAACCATGCCAATATTCTCATCCTGATCTATACATTTCTCGAGTATTTCAAGCCAACTATCCTGAAAATACAGATCGTTATTACAAAAACACGTGTATTCAACTCCAAGTTCTATAGAACGTTCGAAGCCCTCGTTACACGCACGGCCGGTACCAAGATTTTTTGAGTTATGAATAACGTGATAACCAGAGCATGTGTTTGGGATTTCAAGGTTATCCAAGTACTCACGGGTGCCGTCTGTTGAATGGTTGTCAACGATCGTCAAATAATAGGGCTTGTTGACGGTCGTAAATAATGATTCTATCGTTACTTTCGTATATTCAAGAGCATCCCAACATGTAACTACAATATTTATCATAAGACGAGTATAGCTTTTTTTGCTAAAATAGTATATAGTTTAGTTTATTGTTATGCGTATCGCTTTAAATCAACCACGTGCGTCATATTTTGTCGGTGGCTCTGAAGTCGTATCGATAGAACATGCTATCGCTTTAGTTGAGTCTGGTGAGGATGTAACTTACTATACTATCGAGCCCAATTCAATCGGAATACCTCCGTCGGATAAGTATACTAAATTTAAGGCTGATTATTCATCTAAACATAATCTTAAAATAAATGAACTTGCCCAAGATAAAAGAGCAGTTTCGGTCTATTCAATAAAACCCGGTGAGAATAAGGATCGTTGGTATGTAGAGTCAATGTTTTATAACAGAGTTCTATTTGAAGCAATTGATAACCCAGAGAATGGCCCATTTGATATATTACTTTCATACTATCAGTTTGATGCATTGTGTGTCCCAACGCAAAAAATAACCTTTAATGCTTTGTATTTGTGTGGCATACCAAGCACAGAAAATGTTATTCGATCCAGCCAGCTACAAATGTATGACAAAATCATAGCAATCACCAACGAGGTTGGTGATTACTGGCAAAAATATGATTTGCGACCAATACCAACAATCCCGACCGGAGTCCGCCCATACACCCCACCGACAGCCCCACATAAGCCATTGAATAAGTTTTCTATAGTCTTTGCTGGGAGGCTTATTGAAAGAAAAGGATGTGCCGATCTAATTAACGCTGTAGGTGCTTTGTCTCCAGGTCTAAAGCAACTTTGTAGTGTAAAAATTCTTGGCAAAGGGCCACAACGCGATACTCTGGAACAGATAGTAGAGTCAGAAGGTCTTGATTCTGTTGTGCAATTTATTGGGTTAGTCAACAACCCAATGGATTATTTTGCACTATCAGATATTTGCGTGTTTCCATCATTGCGCGGAGAGGGCCTTATGGGGGTAGTGCTCGAAGCAATGTCAACTAGTGCTTGCGTTGTCGCCACAAGACATAATGGTAATGATATCTTGCTCGATGATAATCGTGGGGTTTTATTTGAACCTGGAGATGTCACGCAATTGGCTAACATCATAGAAATTCTAGCGCACGATAAAACGCTTCGAACGACAAAGGGTAACCTTGCTCGAAAATATGTTGAAGAAAACCATGATTGGAAAAGGATAGCGACCGATTTAGTTCGTGAGGTTTTACGTTAAACAGACAGAGAGCTCGGAAGTCGCGTATTCATACGGGAATCTATAACCATTTCTTTTGCTTCCTTAATGCTTTCGCTATATATATGAACGTCAGCTATAAAACCTTCGACAAAACCAAGTGTAATATTGCGCCCAGTCTCTTTTTTAATGTTCTCTGCAACTATTTCAGACATATGAGCAATTGCAATAATATTGCCAAGACCTTTTTGGTAAATATCCATCGAGCGTGCGTAGAAAATTGTGTTTAGTTTATATGACCCACTTCCCCCGTTAGGCACCATCCTAAATTGTACTGAAACAATACATGGCAAATAATCATCCCAAGGATTTTCTAAAACCGATGCGTAATCTTCATAAGTAGGGAAGACAATGATTGCCTTTTTACTTTCAGGAATTTTGCCTAGGCGTTTAGCCGCAAATTCAAGCATCCTTCCTTCGTTGATTCTTGCATAATAGCTCTTTGCCCCATCGCTAAAGCTTGGGTTTATGTCTATGTCGGTCATCACTGGTTCGCTGAATGTCAAATCAAGAATATTTTGAATGTTTTTTTGATTTCCGTATTTTAAAATCAACTCATCGTCTTTGTATTCATGTGTATTCACTTTAATTCGAAACGACTGCAAGCACAGCCTCATGCGGCCCTCGTCGAAAGAAGTTTCGCCACTCTGAAGTACCGAATCGACTGAATCTATCCAAGAAGATCCAATATTATCAGCTAGCACCGAATATCCAAACCCTTTTTGATTTATTATCATTTCTACTCTCAGTTGTTTATAAATTTATTTTGTGTATATTGTAGCATTTTTATAATATTTTGCAAATGCTAAAAACCGTCGTTGCCGATAGATGTTCGAAAGGGTTAACCTTTTTCGGCCCGCGTAATTTTACTATGCAGGGTTTTTATGAAAAGGAATCCGGTTACCAAGATAAAAATAATAAAGACTAACCACATACTTAACGGTAATTTTCCGTAAATCATCACATAGACATAAGGTATCCACCAAGCAACAACCGAAACAATTATCCCTGTCCGCAATTGATTTTTATCAATTTTTTTTCGTTTAAGTTTTTGCCCTTCGATTTTTAGCGCTGATTTGGCAATTAAAAAATAGCCGAAATACAGCGGTACTGCACTGCCAAAAAACAAAATTAAAAAAATCCAAGGATTTACATGGTACGTGACTTCGGACGTCGCTACAAAATCTTGCAGATATTTCACTGTCGAATTAATAATATCCACTAATATATCCTATTTATTCGCCCATTATTTGCATTTGAACTTTTCGGTCACGCGAATGGTCCAATTCGATAAAGAAAATCCGTTGCCATTGACCGAAAGAAACTTTTCCATCAACTACATTCAACGTGACATGCGTTGGTAAATAAGATGCCAGAATATGAGAATGGCCGTTTTTACACTCGTCCAATCCACACATATTAACGGTTCTAACGCTAAAATCATTATGCCCGTAATAAGCATCCTTTTCAGCCATCTCGCGAAAATTCTTTTTCATATCTTCAATCAAATACGGCTCGTTTTCGTTAACTATTATCGCCGTTGTTGTGTGTAATGTCTGGATATTAACCAGACCGTTTCGAACACCCGATTCGGACACAAACTCGTGAACTTTATCGGTAATGTCCTCGAATTCCAGGCCACCTTTTGTTTTATAATCCAAAGTTTTGTGTTTAATAATCATTATTCAATTTTGGACCTTTATCCGGCCTTTTGCAATCAATCGGTCTAATTCAATCTTGAACCAGATTGTGTATTTATCCGGATTTGCGGCCATATCATCCAAAACGTCTTTTACTGACATCCATTTATAGTCCGCTACTTCTTCGGCAACAGGATGAACTTCTCCATTATAATCACCGACTAAAATTGCACAAATTTCGTTCTCAGCTCCTATATCCAAATACTTTTCATGGTATTGAAAAGTGTCGGCATTTTCAAGTTTGCAAGTAAAGCCAAGTTCTTCGGTTAATCGTCGCTCCCCTGCAACTTCTTGGCCTTCGTTTTCAAACGGATGACTAGCGCACGCACTGTCCCAAACCAGCGGCCACAACATCTTGCCCGCGCTTCGTTGAGTTACAAGAGTTTCGCCCTTGCTGTTAAAAACTAGAGTTGAAAAAGCCCTGTGTAACTCTCCGTCGCCCAAATGAGCTGCAACTTTTTCTTTTACACCGATTTGATTATCGTTTTCGTCAACCAAAACAACGTTTATCATCTATTTACTCCTATCGACTATGTATTTTGCTAATTCTCCAAGTTTTACTGTTGCCTCGTTTTGAGGTAATCTACCCAGCGCATCCATGGACTTTTGTATGTAATAATTAGCCGCTCTTTCTGCCTCTTGTTTTGAATCAGTCTTAGCAATTAAGTCAGTTACCATTTTAATATCTTCGTCTGTTACTGGATTTGAACTATTAAGAAGTTCATTAATAACATTTACGTCTTCTGGACTTAACTGCTCGAACGCGGACAAGATAACGTAATTGCCCATCTTTTTTTCGATAATGTCTTTGCCAATCTTTTTACCAAACTCTTTTTCATCAGCAAATATATCCAAAATATCGTCGCGAATTTGGAAAGCAATACCAAGGTTATATCCGTATTCACCCATCTGTTCTATTTCGCTATCGCTGGCATTTGCATAAATTGCCCCAGCCTTACAACACGTTTGCAACAAAACTGCTGTTTTTTGGCTAATCATCTTGAAATAATCATCTTTGGTGATTGTTTTGTATCTGTTTTCGACAACGAATGCTTCGTCTTCGCGACCTGACCGCTCGAACAATATATCCTGAATTTCACCGTCGATAATTACTTTTACAGTCTTGCTGTATAAATCATTAAGTTTTTCACTGTTGTTTACATGATTTAAACCCGTAGAAATAGTCGCCAAATAATCAAACGCCATGCACTGTGCAATCGATGTCCCATATTTTTTCCAAGTAGTTGGTTGGTCACGTCTGACATCGGAATGATCAATAATATCATCTATGATTAAGGTTGAATTGTGTAAAATTTCCGCTGATGCGGCTGGATATAATAGCCCTTCGACATCGCCACCAAAAACTTGTCCGGAAAGAACAACTAGTGCTGGACGGATTCGCTTGCCACCAACGCCGCATTGGTAATAAACCACATCGTCGTTTCTGGAATCAATATCCTTGGTCAATAAACTTTTTATGACCGGTTCAACTGAATTACTAATCTCTATTAATTTTTCTTTTAAGCTGGTGTTTTGCATTTATTCCTCATTGATTTAAGAAATCGGACCAGAAGTTCGGCTTCTATGGTAATTATTCGTAGTTTATTATAACATCAAAGTATGACAAAAATTGCTATTGTCGAAGACGACCCGGTTATCAGTCAGATGTATCGATTCAAGTTCGAAGCGGCAGAGTTTGAAGTCCAGTTGGCCAATAACGGCAGACGTGGCATCGAAATGGTTAAGACTTTTCAGCCTGATTTAATACTGCTTGACCTGCAAATGCCGGAAATGAACGGCACCGATGCACTGGAAATTATTCGCAAAAACGAATGGGGTAAAAACATCCCGGTTATTATTTTGACCAACATGGGCGAGGAAGAGTCTCCTAAAAAACTGCGCGAACTGGGTATCCATAGTTACATCGTCAAGGCCAATCTGACACCAAATCAAGTACTAAAACGCGTTCAAGAAGCATTGGATATAAAATAAATACTTAAGGAGATTTATGATTAAATCGTTAAACTTGAAAATTATTTCAATATTATTTGTGGCTGCGCTGGTTTTTGGGGTTCTTGTCCCAACAACAACTCAGGCATGCGCCTGCGGGATGTTAGTTCCACAAAATGACAGGGGAATCGCCATGACAAGCGAACAAGGTGTTGTTGTTTTTGACGGTTTAAAAAATAGTGAACAAATGGCAATTGATTTTCAGCTAGAG